>JAFAFF010000045.1 GCA_023423605.1 Pseudomonadota bacterium | reverse complement strand
ACGCGCTGCTGACCACCAACACCTCGTCCATTCCGCTGGTGGAACTGCGCGACCATATCCAGCGTCCGGCGCAGTTCGCCGGCCTGCATTACTTCAACCCGGTGGCGCAGATGCCACTGGTGGAAATCATCCATCACGACGGCATGGCCGCCGAAACCGAGCGTCGGCTGGCGGCGTTCTGCAAGGCGCTCGGCAAGTTCCCGGTGCCGGTGGCCGGCACCCCCGGCTTCCTGGTCAACCGCGTGCTGTTCCCGTACATGCTGGAAGCGGCAACGGCCTACGCCGAAGGTATCCCGGGCCCGGTGATCGACAAGGCGGCGGTGAAATTCGGCATGCCGATGGGGCCGATCGAGCTGCTGGACACCGTGGGCCTGGACGTGGCGGCAGGCGTGGGCGAGGAACTGGCCCCGTTCCTGGGCCTGCAGATTCCGGCAGCACTGCAGACGGTCGAACAGGGCAAGCGTGGCAAGAAGGATGGCCAGGGCATCTACACGTGGGAAAACGGCCGCGCGAAGAAGCCGGAGGTGGCCAGGGACTACCAGGCGCCTGCCGACCTGGAAGACCGGCTGATCCTGCCGCTGCTCAACGAAGCGGTGGCGTGCCTGCACGATGGCGTGGTGGCCGATGCCGACCTGCTGGACGCCGGGGTGATCTTCGGCACCGGTTTCGCGCCGTTCCGCGGTGGCCCGGTGCAGTACATCCGTGCCACCGGCGCTGATGCCCTGGTGGAACGCCTGAAGGTCCTGCAGCAGCGCTATGGCGACCGCTTCGCGCCACGCCCGGGCTGGGATTCGCCGGTACTGCGCGAACCCGTCGCCTGACCCGAAAAAGGGGGACGGAGGTGGTTAATTGAAATTAACTGCCTCCGTCCCCCTTCCAAAAAAAACGCGGCGCCAGGCGCCGCGTTTTTCGTGTGCTGCCGGTCAGCGATCAGCTGGCCTTGGCGACCGCCTTCTTGGCAACGGCCTTCTTCGCCGGAGCCTTGGCCACGGTCTTCTTGGCAACCGGCGCAGCGGCGCCGACGGCGGCCTTGCTCACCGCGTGCGAACGGGCGTTGCCGTAGCTGGCGTTGTAGCGCTTGCCCTTGGCGGTCTTGCGGTCACCCTTACCCATGTCTTGAACTCCTGGCTGTATTGATTCTGGTTACCCCGTACTGACACGGGTATTGGCGGGGCCGTCTCGATGGACGCCCCCGCGCACGATCGGAAATCCTACCACGCGGCCTCAATGCGCGCAGCTGGCGTCGTGGACGTGACCATGGTTCAGGCGCAGATTGACCAGGTGGGCAATGCCGACCAGCACGCCTCCGAGCGTCATCACCACCGCATGCGGCACCGGATCATGGTGCAGCGGGTCGTACAACAGTCCGGCCCACAACGCCGCCAGGCCCGGAACCAGGAAACCCAGCGCGCGCAGCGCACCGTGCCGGCGATAGCCCCAGACCAGGCTGAACAACCCGAGCAGGGTCACGAAGACCACCAGCACCGTTTCGACACCGTCGCCCAGCCATACCGAAAGGCCCAGCGACGGCGCTGACGCCAGCAGGGCGGGAATCAAGGCGCAATGCACCGCGCACAGCATTGAGCCAGTGGCGCCGAAGCGGTCCAGGAAATGGCGGAGGCGATGGGTCAGGAGCATGACTTCCAGCAGGGTCGGCGAAGCGTTATGGAATAATATAACATCCAACCTCCGGCCGCACGGCCGATTCCGTCGCCGCTTCTCCCCCACCCGTCCGGGCATTCCTGTGCCCATGCATTGATACGTTATAACAACTCATTCTGGATCTGCCCATGACTGTTCTGTGCCCGCGGCCCCGTCCGCACACCCTCGCGCTGGCCCTCGCCTCGGCCCTGCTACCGGCCATGGCATTCGCCGCCGATGCCGACGCGCCCGCCGGCCGCGACCGCCACCTGACCGAACTGTCCGAAGTAAAGGTCACCGCATCACCGCTGCAGGGCGATGCCGAATCGCTGGCGCGTCCGGTGGAGGTGCTGGCCGGCGAGCGCCTGGACGAAGCCAAGTCCGGCACGCTCGGCGACACCGTGGCCAAGCTGCCCGGCGTGCAGAGCACCTATTTCGGGCCGGGCGTGGGCCGCCCGATCATCCGCGGGCAGGAAGGCCCGCGCGTGCAGGTGCTGTCCAACGGCGTGGGCAACATGGATGCCTCCACGGTCAGCGCCGATCATGCGACCAGCATCGAACCGTTCCTGGCCGACCAGATAGAAGTATTGAAGGGGCCGGCCACGCTGCTGTTCGGCAGCGGTGCCATCGGCGGCGCGGTGAACGTGGTCGATGGCCGCATCGCCAGCGAACTGTCCGACCGCCCGCTCAGCGGACGCGCCGAAGTACGCGGCAACAGCGTCAATGACGAACGCAGCGGCATGTTCCGGCTGGACGGCGTCAACGGCAACTGGGTGCTGCATGTGGATGGCCTGGTGCGCAATGGCGACGACTACCGCATTCCCGGCTATGCGGTGATCGACGCGCTGGAAGAACACGACCACGATCACGATCACGACCATGGCGATGAAGACGGCGATGAACCGCGCCGTGGTCGCCTGGACAACAGTTCCATCCGTACCCGCGCCGGTGGCGTGGGTGCCACCTGGCTGGGCGATGGCGGGTACTTCGGGCTGTCGGCCAGCACCTACCGCACCAACTACGGCATCCCCAACGGGGCGCACGTGCATGCCGACGACGACCACGACCATGGCGACGATGGCCATGACCACGACCATCACGAGGAAGAAGGCGACGAGCATGACGTGCGCATCGACATGGTGCAGAGCCGCTTCGACTTCAAGGGCGGTATCTACAATCCGGTGTCGTTCCTGAAGAACATCAACCTGCGCGCCGGTTATACCGATTACGAACATACCGAGCTGGAAGCCGGCACGCCTGCCACGCGCTTCACCAACAAGGGGATCGAGGGCCGCCTGGAAGCGGTGCAGAACGAGATCGCCGGCTGGAACGGCGCCTTCGGCCTGCAGTTCGGCAACAGCGATTTCGGCGCCAGGGGCGAAGAGGCCTTCGTGCCGGATACCGGCACCGAGAACCTGGGCCTGTTCGTGCTGCAGGAAAAACAGTTCGGGCCGTTCAAGCTGGAACTCGGCGCGCGCCACGACCAGGTGAAGCTGGACCCGAGCGGTGATTACCAGCGCCGCAGGTTCGATGCCACCAACCTCTCCGCCGCCGGCATCTGGACGCTCAACGACAGCGTGGACCTGCGTTTCGGCGTGGACAGTTCCGAACGCGCGCCAACCAATGAAGAGCTGTACGCGGCGGGCGCGCATATCGCCACTCGCTCGCTGGAACTGGGCGACGCGAACCTGAAGACCGAACGCGGCCAGCGCATGGAACTGGGCATCCACACGCACAGCGAACGCCTGGATTTCTCCGCGTCCATCTACCAGACGAAGTTCAAGGACTTCATCTATCTTGCCGACACCGGCGTGGTGGAAAGCCTGCCGGTGCGCCTGTGGGCGCAGCAGGACGCCACCTTCAAGGGCGCGGAGGCCGAAGCGCTGCTGCATCTGTTTGAAGGCAGTGCGGGCGACTGGGATCTGCGCCTGTTCGGCGATTACGTGAAGGCCGAGCTGGATGGCAGCGGCAGCCGCAGCGTGGACATCGCCGTGCCGCATGGCGACCACGCGCACAACTACACCGTGGAACTGGCCAATACCGGTTACCTGCCGCGCATCTCGCCGGCGCGCTTCGGCGCCGACCTGCGCTGGGCGAAGGACGGCTGGCGCGCCTCGGTGGGCGCGGTGCGCTACAGCAGCCAGAAGGACACCGCGCAGAACGAGGAACCGAGCGATGGCTACACGCTGGTGGATGCGCACCTGGCCTACCGCTGGGACCGCACCGACAGCAACAGCTATGAGGTGTTCCTGGACGGCAACAACCTGACCAACCGTGAAGTGCGCCCGCACACCTCGCTGCTGCGCGACTACTCGCCGCTGCCGGGCCGTGGCGTGGCCTTCGGCATCCGCGCGTATTTCTGACCGCCCAGGGGTGCCAGGGCCTGGCTGCTGCCGGGCCCTGGCCAGCGTCCGGCGGCGGGCCGCGCCGCCGCCTGCCGCTCTGGGCGGCCCTCTCTCACGTCACCCTCATCAAGCCGGCCGGGCGCCAACCAGTCGCATGGCAGTGACGCATCCGGCCTCGCTTATCGGACAGTTTTGTCCGAAAATGCACGGATGACTTCCTTGCGAGCCGATGCGGCTGCCCGCCGCGCCCTTATCCTGGATGCCGCCGACCATGTATTCGGCAACCACGGCGTGACCGCCCCGCTGGACCTGGTGGTTGAACGCGCGCAGGTCGGCCGTGCCACCCTCTACCGCAATTTTCCGGATCGTGCAGCGCTGATCGAAGCGCTGCTGCAGCGTACCGTCGACCGCATCGCCCGCCACGTGGCCGAACTGGGCGGCCGTGACGATGCCCTGTTCGAGCTGCTGGAAGGCATGGCACGACGGATCATCGATTCACCCGCGCTGGCCGACTACTGGCGTGCCGTGCATCCTGACGAACCCAGCGTGAAAGGAGCGCGCGAGACCGTGCGCAGGCTCATGGACGCCCCCATCCAGCGCGCCATCGCCGCCGGCCTTTGCCGCCCCGACCTGACCTCCACGGATATTTCACTGATCTCCGGCATGCTGGGGGCGGCCCTGCGGGGCAAGACCCGCGACGAGCGCACCGTGCTGGCACGGCGCGCATTGCAGTTGCTGCGCGGTGGACTGCAGGGAACTGATCGCACGGAGGCCTGATGTCGCAGTACCTCAAGCCGATTCCGGACTGGGAAGACCACGAAAAGCCGAGCCTGCCGGGCTCGGCATCGATGCCGTGGCATCCTCCCGGCCGACGCCTGGCCTATGCGCTGGTGTCGGTGCTGGTGGCCATCACCGGCGGCCTGGGCACCGCACTGGTCACCGCCAACCTGCCGTTCCTGCAGGGCCAGCTTGGCCTGACACCGGCCCAGGGCAGCTGGCTGGTAGCAGCGTACGCGATGGTCAACGTCACCGCGAACCTGCTGGCCTTCAAGTTCCGCCAGCAGTACGGCATCCGTCTGTTCGCGGAAATCGGCCTTGGCCTGTATGCCACGCTGGCGCTGCTGCACCTGTATGTCGGCACGTTCGAGACCACCGTGCTGCTGCGCGCCGCCAGCGGCTTCGCTGGTGCCGCCTGCTCCACGCTGGGCACGTTGTACATGCTGCAGTCCCTGCCTCGCCGCTTCACCGGCAACCTGCTGGTGGTCGGCGTGGGGCTTTCGCAGCTGGCGGTGCCGGTCGCGTGGCTGATATCACCCGGGCTGGTGGATACCGGCCAGTGGCACCTGCTGTATTCCTTCGAAGCCGGCCTGGCACTGTGCGCGTTCGCGGCGGTGGTGGTGCTGAAGCTGCCGCCCGGCGTGCAGATCAAGGCGTTCGAGCCCCTGGATTTCCTGACGTTCCTGCTGCTCGCGCCGGCGGCGGGGTTGCTGGTGGTGGTGCTGGCCCAGGGCTATACGCGCTGGTGGCTGGATACACCGTGGCTGGGCTGGGCGCTGGTGGCTTCGATCACGCTGGCCACCACCGCCTTCGTTATCGAGCATTACCGGCGCAATCCGCTGCTGCAGACCCGCTGGCTGGCCAGCCTGCCGGTGCTGCATTTCATCCTTGGCGCGTTCCTGATCCGCTTCCTCACCACCGAGCAGTCCTATGGTGTGGTCGGCCTGATGCGGACGCTGGGCATGGGCCCGGACCAGATGCGGCCGCTGTTCGCGGTCATCCTGGCCGGCACGGTCACCGGCATCGCCGCATCGGCGCTCACCTTCGGGCCGAAACGGCTGATCGCCCAGCTGCTGATGGCCATCCTGCTGCTGGGCAGCGCGGCGTTGCTGGACCAGCACCGCACCAGCCTGGACAGGCCGCATGATTTCTTCGCCAGCCAGTTCCTGGCATCGGTCGGCGCGGGCATGTTCATGGGGCCGCTGATCATGCTGGGCATCACCGCCGCGCTGAGGCAGGGCGTGGACCACATCATCACCTTCCTGGTGACGCTTTCGATCACCCAGACGCTGGGGGGACTGGCCGGCTCGGCGGCGCTGGGCACCCTGCAGCTGCATCGCGAGCAGGTGTATTCCAGCGCGCTGGTGGGCCAGCTGGACCCGGCCGATCCGGTGGTCGCACAGCGTCTGCGGCTGCAACAGCAGCTCTATGGCGCGCAGATCACCGATCCGGTAATGCGTAGCGCGCAGGGCACCGCACAGCTGGCGCAGGTAGCGCGGCGCGAGGCCAACGTGCGCGGTTTCAACGATGTATTCACCGTCAGCGGATGGCTGGCGCTGGGCTTCCTGTCCTGGCTGCTCCTGCTGTCGCTACGTACGGCGGCGCTGAAGCAATGGCGCAAGCGTCATCGCTCCCCTTCCCTTTCTTCCGCGGCGCCCGCACCGGCCGCCGCTCCGCGTTGAGTTCCCACCATGTCCCAGCACCCCCCTCGCGACGACGAACCCGCCGACGACGTCAATCCGCCACCGCCCACCGATGCCGCGCCGCCGGCGCAGCCGCCTGCTGCACCGCCGCCGGTGGCACCAGCGCCGAAATATCTCAGGCCCAGCAGCCGGGCCGTGGTGGTGATGATCGTGGTGGCGCTGGTCGGCATCGCGCTGATCCTGCGCGCGTGGCAACTGTGGCCGTTCAGCACCTCGCTGGCCAGTACCGACAACGCCTATGTGCGTGGCCAGGTGACGGTGTTGGCGCCCCAGGTGAACGGTTATGTCACCGAGGTACGGGTGAAGGATTTCCAGCACGTGAAGGAAGGCGATGTGCTGCTGCGGGTGGATGACCGCATCTATGCCCAGCGCGTGGCGCAGGCCCAGGCGGCGCTGGACAGTGCACGCGCGGCACTGGCGAATTCGGACCAGTCGCAGGCCCAGGACCGCGCGCAGATCGCCGCGGCCCAGGCCACGCTGTCGGCCGGCCAGTCCGAGCTGCAGCGTTCGCGGGCGGAGCTGAAACGCTATGAGGAACTGGCCGCGCAGCAACTGGTGGCGCTCAACGACCGCGACCGCTTCCGCACCGCGCAGGCGGCCGCGCAGGCGAGCGTGCAGCAGGCACAGGCGCAGATCCGCATTGCCGAGGAGACGCTGGCGTCCACCCGGGTATCGCGCAGGAGCCTGGAAGCGCAGGTGGAAAACGCGCAGGCACAGCTGGAGCTGGCGCGCATCGACCTGGCCAATACCGTCATCCACGCGCCACGCGACGGCCAGGTCAGCGAGGCCAGCGCCCGCGTGGGCCAGTACGTGAGCGCCGGCTCGCAGTTGCTGTTCCTGGTGCCCGATACCTTGTGGGTGGTGGCCAACTTCAAGGAAGGACAGACGTGGAAGATGCGCATCGGCCAGCCGGCAACGTTCGCGGTGGATGCCTTCCAGGGCGAAGTGCTGCGTGGCCACGTGGAGGAGATCGCGCCGGCAACCGGCTCGGAGTTCAGCGTGCTGCGTCCGGACAACGCCAGCGGCAACTTCACCAAGGTGGTGCAGCGGCTGCCAGTACGCATTTCGATCGATGCCGACCAACCGCTGGCGGCGCGGTTGCGGCCGGGCATGTCGGTGGTGGCGAAGGTGGATACGTCGGTGGAGCCGGCGCCGCAGCGAAATCCGTAACCGGCGTCGCCGCAGGCGGTCAACGGCGGGGGCTTCGTAGCGGATCACACCCTTGCCGTGACGACCAACGGTCGTCACCCACCGGGGCCAGGGCCGTCACCCACCAAGGTCCAGGGTCGTCACCCACCGGGTGGGCTTCGTAGCGGATCACACCCTTGCCGTGACGACCAACGGTCGTCACCCACCGGGGGCCTAGGTCGTCACCACCAGGCGGCCAGGGCCGTCATCCACTGAAAGCCAGGGTCGTCATCCGCCGCGGATCCAGGGCGCGCGTGTGCCGCATGCCCGGGCCGCCTGGTTTCATCCGGCGCAGCGGGCGCACAGCCCGTGCACTTCCAGCGTCTGCGCCTGCGGCTGGAAACCCAGCTCCTTGGCGCGCTTTTCCAGCTGGCCGACAATCTCGCGGTCTTCCAGTTCCACCGCGCTGTGACAGCTGTTGCAGATCAGGAACGGCACCGAGTGCGCGGCGCTGCTCGGGTGGTGGCAGGCCACGAACGCGTTCACCGATTCCAGCTTGTGCACGAAGCCGTTGGCCATCAGGAAATCCAGCGCGCGGTAGACCGTGGGCGGCGCGTCGGCACCGACACCCTTGCCGCTGCGCACCCATTCCAGCAGTTCGTACGCCTTGACCGGCTTGCCGGCCTCGGCGATCAGCTTCAGCACGTTGGCACGGATGGGCGTCAGGCGCAGCCCGCGCTCGCGGCAGACACGCTCCACCACCGCCACGAAATCCGATGCATCGTGGACATGGTGGTGCGGGGCCGTACAGGCGTGGGCGTCGGTCATGCGCGTTCTCCGCTCGGGTCCCTGATCAGCGTGATCAGGCCGTTGCTACCTTGGTGATGGCCACATCGATGCGTTTCAAGGCCTGCTCGCGACCGGCCAGGTACACGGTATGGGAAATGTCAGGACTGACCTGGGTGCCGGTGATGGCCACGCGCAACGGCTGGGCGACCTTGCCCATGCCGATGTCCAGCGCGGCGGCGGCATCGTGCAGGGCCACGCCCACGCTCTCGGCGGTCCATTCCGGCAACGCGGCCAGCAGTTCGCGGGCCTTGCCCAGCGCCACGTCGGCACCGGCCTTGAAGTGCCTGGCGACCGCCGCCTCGTCGTATCCGGTCAGCGGCTGGTACCAGACCACGGCCTTCTCGGCCATTTCCTTCAGGGTCTGCACGCGTTCGCGCAGGGCGATCACCACGTCTTCCGGGGCGGGGCCGGCGGCCACGTCCAGGCCCAGCTTGCGTAGCTGGTAGACCAGGTGCGGCGCGACGGCGGCAGGCTCCTCCGTCTTCAGGAAGTGCTGGTTGACCCAGCCCAGCTTGGCCATGTCCAGGCGCGAGGCCTTGGAATTGCAGTCCTTAACGTCGAACAGGTCGATCAGCTCCTGGCGACTGAACAGCTCCTGGTCGCCGTGCGACCAGCCCAACCGGGCCAGGTAGCTCAGCAGCGCGTCGGGCAGGTAACCGGCGTCCCTGTACTGCATCACGTCGGCCGCACCCGTACGCTTGGACAGCTTGGCGCCCTGCTCGTCCAGGATCATCGGCATGTGGCCGAACTTCGGCACCGGCGCGCCGATACCTTCGTACAGGTTGATCTGGCGCGGGGTGTTGTTGATGTGGTCGTCGCCGCGGATGACCTCGGTGATGCCCATGTCCCAGTCGTCCACCACCACGGCGAAGTTGTAGGTGGGGTAGCCGTCCGGGCGGAAGATGACCATGTCATCCAGCTCGCTGTTGGCGATCTCGATGCGGCCCTTGATCAGGTCGTCGAACACCACGGTGCCGTCCAGCGGGTTCCTGAAGCGGATGACCCGGTTCGGGTCGTCCTTGCGCGGCAGGCCCAGGTCACGCGCGGCGCCGTTGTAGCGCGGCTTTTCCTGCCTGGCCATGGCCGCTTCGCGCATGGCATCCAGCTCTTCGCGGGTTTCATAGGCGTAGTACGCCTTGCCATCGGCCACCAGTTGCTCGGCCACCTCCAGGTAGCGGGCCACGCGGTCGGTCTGGTAGATCGGGCCGACGTCGTAGTCCAGGCCCAGCCAGTCCATCGCCTCCAGGATCGCGTCGATCGCGCCCTGGGTGCTGCGCTCGCGGTCGGTGTCCTCGATGCGCAGCACAAACTCGCCGCCCCGGTGGCGCGCTTCCAGCCAGCAGTAAAGCGCGGTGCGGGCGCCACCAATGTGCAGGTAGCCGGTGGGACTGGGGGCAAAGCGGGTGCGGCAGGTCATGGGGCGCTCGACGGACGGGTGTCCGTCGATTTTAACAGCCCGCAAAAGAGGACGGAGGGGCAACGGATTCAACCGCCCCCGTTCTCCTTCATCATCTTGCGCGGGAAGCGCTCGTCGCGCATGGCGGCGTGGTAGACGAACGAGGCGACGATCGCCGCGGCCTGCTTCAGGTCGTCCGGTTCGGCATGGTCCCAGGTGTCCAGATGGCTGTGGTGCACGTTGGTGAAGTAGTCCAGGCGGTCCTGGATGAACTGGAAACCGGGCAGGCCCACGCGGTCGAAGCTGATGTGATCGGTGCTGCCGGTGTTGCGGGTGGCCACGGTGGTCGCGCCGACGTCGTGGAACGGTGCCAGCCAAGCCTCGAAGATCGGCATCGCGGCCAGGTTTTCCTGGGCGTAGATGCCCCGGAAGCGGCCCGAACCGTTGTCCATGTTGAAGTACACCGAGAATTTTTCGTAATCACGGTGCTTCACCAGCGGACCGGTCGGCTCGCGCAGCGATGCCGGCAGCGCCTTCTGCGCCGGATCGGTGGGCTCGGGGAAAGCCGCGAAGTGCCTGGCCACGTACGCCTGGGAACCGATCAGGCCCTGCTCTTCGCCGCTCCACAGCGCCACGCGGATGGTGCGCTTCGGCTTGGCGCCGACCGCCTTGAGGATGCGCATCGCTTCCATCATCACCGCCACGCCGGCGGCGTTGTCCGAAGCACCGGTGCCGCTGTGCCAGGAATCCATGTGTGCGCCGAGCATGACGATCTCGTCGGCCTTGCTGCTGCCACGGATCTCCGCCAGCGTGTTGTAGCCCGGCTGGTCGGTGTCATCGGTGAAGCGTGCCGCGACATCCACGCGCAGGCGTACCGTCTGCTTGTGTTCCAGCGCGCGCACCAGCGGATTGAAGTGCTCGGAAATCATCGCCAGCTCGGGAATGCCGACCGGCTCGCCGGCCTTGCGCGAGCCGCCACCGGCCACGCGGATGATGCCGTTGTCCCAGCCACTGATGCTGATGGACGCCAGCGCGCCTTCTTCCACGAAGAACGCATTGACGGCCTTGGACAGTTCCAGCCGCTCGTTGTACTCCTTGATGCGCTTTTCGCGCCCGGCCGAGGCGTCCTTGGGCAGGGTGAATTCCTGCAGCCCCTCCAGTGAGGTGGCATCGTGGCGATGCGAATCCGCGTCGGTGCCGCGCTCGTAGGCGCGCGCTTCGCCCAGCAGCAGGATCTTGCCGCGCAGCTTGCCGCGGTAGTTCTCGATGTCCGCCAGCTTCTTGATGTCCACCTGCACCAGCTCGCCTTCCACCGGGCCATTCGTGCCGGGTGTCCAGGCCTTGGGCAGCGCGTGCAGCGGCTGCACGCGGTTGCCCTTGCTGCCATCGGCCAGCGGGCCGTCGGCGAGCATGACCACGCTGGCCGAGGTGAATTCCCAGCCACGGCCGAAGCCATCGAAGGCTTCGTCGTGGACGTTGGCCAGGCCCCATTCGTTGAACTGGCCGCGCGTCCAGGTGTTCGCTTCAGCCATTGCCGGCGAATTGGTCAGGCGCGCACCGATCACTTCGGTGAGATGGCTGAAGGTATCCATCACCCTGGAATCATGGAATGCCTCCTGGCGGATCCGGCTTACCATGTCCAGGTCCACCGGCTCCTTCGCCTGCGCCATCGCCTGGTTGCCCAACGCCAGCGCAACGGCCAGCACGCCCCACTTCACCATGGATCATCCCCCGGCTTGCGCCGCAATCGGTCGAACAGCCAGTCTAGGGGCGGATGCGCCAGGCCACAGATGCCTGAAGTCACGATCCGTGTGGATACTGGTCCGCGCGTCGCTGGCTGCCCAGGGCATACCAGTCCACGCGGCGGGTGAACACCATGGCCAGTGCCAGCAGCCCGAACAGCAGCAGCGACCCCATCAGCAACGCGTTGTCTTCCGATACCAGCAGCCCGTAAAGCGCGCCGTACAGCAGGCCCAGCAGCGCTGCGAAGCCAAGTCCGCGCGTCCAGCGTCCCAGTACATGCGCCAGATAGACCGCCTGCAGGCCGATGCAGGCCAGCGTGGAGACCAGGTACGCCTTCCAGAACGCGATGTGTTCGGACAGGCTGACCAGCAACAGGAAGAAGATCGCCAATGCCAGTCCCACCATCAGGTACTGCAGCGGATGGATGCGCAGCTGGCGGACCAGTTCGAACAGCAGGAAACCGGTGAAAGTGAGCACCACGAACAGGATGCCGTACTTCGAGGCGCGATCCGCCTGGGTATGCACGTCCACCGGGTCCACCAGCGATACCTGTATCGCCTGCAATGCTGCATCGCCAGCGCGCAGCTGGCGCTGCGCATCCGAGGCCAGTGACGATACCGCCCAGGACGCCTGGAAACCCTGCGCATCAACGTGGCGCTGGCTGGGCAGGAACGCGCCGCTGAAGGACGGGTGCGGCCAGTCCGAGCGCAGCGCGATGCGGTTGTCCTCACCCACCGGCACCACCGACAGCGAGCGGCTGCCATCGAGCTGCAGCTCCAATGCCACCGTGCTCGCCGGCAGCGTGCCGCCGCTGGCATCAACGAAACCGGCCAGCGACGCATGCAGGCCACGCCCCAGTTCGCTGGCCTCGCCGGTCCCTGGCCGCAGCGGAAGCAGGCCGCCATCGACGCGAAGCCGCGGCGAACCGACCAGCCCACGCACATCGCTGATGCCCACGGCCAGGTAGGGCGTGCCATAGGTGCGCCCCGGCCGGACAGGATACGTATCGGCCGCGAACACGGCATGCATGCTACCCTGCCAGCTGTACACCGGCACCTTGAACAGCCCCACCCTGCGCTGGTCGGGCAGCATCCGGCCGTCCATCTGCAGCGTCTGCGGCATCTGCAACCAGTGCCCACGGGTGATCTGTACTTCGCTGCGCGATCTTCCGGCCTTGTCGAGCACATCGACCGTGCGTCGTTCGGTCCATGGCACCACGCGTACCGGGCCCACCAGTTGCTGGCTGCCGGCCCGGCTGTCCGCCACGCGCTGGTAGGCGGCATCGCGATACGCGCTGCGGTCGGTGATGACGCTGCGGATCAGCATCAGCGGAACCAGCAGGAGCAGGATCAATCCACCCACCATCGCGAAGCGAAGGAACATATGCAGGGATTTCATCGTCCATCCTCGTTGAAGAGGACTGCAGGATGTCCGCCGCGCGTGGGTGGCGTTTGTGCGCTGTTTGAAGTGCAGGTGAAGTCGGCACCACCCGCGCGTAGAGCGGGGCTCTGCCCCGCTGCCTGTCCCAGCAGCACGTAGAGCGGGACTCTGCCCCGCTGCACGTTACAACCTCAACCCGGCGCCAGCGTCGCCAGCAACGCACGGGCGGCGTTGAAGCGGTCCTCCGGCAGCGGCAGCGGATGCTTGATGCGCAGCTTGTCCGGTCCATCCATGCTGTACAGGTTCGATTGCTTCTGGATCAACTGGATGACCGCCATCGGATCGATGTTCGGCCTGGCTTCAAACACGATGCGACCACCGGCTTCCCCCAGCTCCAGCTTGCGTATGCCCAGTGCGTTGGCCTGCAGCTTCAGCTCGGCAATCGCGAACAGATGCTTGGCCGCATCCGGCAGCAGGCCGAAGCGGTCGATCATCTCCACCTGCAGCTCACGAAGCGACGCGCTGTCGCGCGCACTGGAAATACGCTTGTACAGGGTCAGGCGGGTGTGCACGTCCGGCAGGTAATCCTCCGGAATCAGTGAAGGCACGTGCAGCTCGACATCCGCGCCGCGCACTTCCTCGCCGGCATCCAGGTCCGGCAGCTTGCCCTGGCGGATGCTGCGCACCGCGCGTTCCAGCAGCTCGGTGTACAGGCTGAAACCCACTTCGGCCATCTGCCCGCTCTGGTCTTCGCCCAGCAGTTCGCCGGCGCCGCGGATTTCCAGATCGTGGGTCGCCAGGGTGAAGCCGGCGCCCAGTTCGTCCATCGAGGCGATGGCCTCCAGGCGCTTCTCGGCATCCGGTGTGATGGCACGACGGTCAGGCACTACCAGATATGCATAGGCGCGATGGTGCGAACGGCCGACACGACCACGCAGCTGGTGCAGCTGCGCCAGGCCGAAACGGTCAGCGCGGTTGATGATGATGGTGTTGGCGTTGGGGATGTCGATGCCGGACTCGATGATCGTCGTCGACAGCAGCACGTTGAAGCGCTGCTTCTGGAAATCCAGCATCACCTTTTCCAGCTCGCGCTCCGGCATCTGCCCGTGGGCGATGCCGATACGTGCCTCCGGCACCAGTTCGGACAGCTCGCGCTGCATGCGCCCGATGCTCTCCACATCGTTGTGCAGGAAATACAGCTGGCCGCCGCGCGACAGTTCCCGCTGGAAGGCTTCGCCGAGCAGCGCGTTGTCCCACGGGGTGATGAAGGTCTGCACCGCCAGCCGGTTCGGCGGTGGCGTGGCGATGATCGAAAGATCGCGCAGGCCGGCCATGGCCATGTTCAAGGTGCGCGGGATCGGCGTGGCGGTCAGCGTCAGCAGGTGCACGTTGGCGCGCATCGCCTTCAGCGCTTCCTTCTGGCGCACGCCGAAACGCTGTTCCTCATCGACGATGACCAGGCCCAGGTCCTTGAACTTGACGTCCGGCTGCAGCAGGCGATGGGTGCCGACGATCACGTCGATGGTGCCCTCGGCCACCTTTTCCAGCTCCGCCTTGATTTCCTTGCTGGATTTGAAGCGTGACAGCACTTCCACCTTCATCGGATAGTCGGCGAAGCGGTCGCGGAAATTGCGGTAATGCTGCTCGGCCAGCAGCGTGGTCGGTACCAGCACGGCCACCTGCTTGCCGGCACTGGCCGCAGCGAAGGCGGCACGCACGGCCACTTCGGTCTTGCCAAAGCCGACGTCGCCACAGACCACGCGATCCATCGGCTGGCTGCTGGCAAGATCACGCAGGGTGGCGTCGATGGCGGCCAGCTGGTCGGGCGTTTCCTCGAACGGGAACCCGGCGGCGAAGGGCTCATACATGGCGCGGTCCACGTCCAGCGCCAGGCCGGCACGCGCGCGCCGACGCGCCTGGATTTCCAGCAGTTCGGCAGCCACGTCGCGGACCTTTTCGGCGGCCTTGCGCTTGGCCTTGGTCCACTGTTCGCCGCCGAGCGAATGCAGCGGCGCGGTTTCCGCCGAAGCGCCGGAATAACGGCTGATCAGGTGCAGCTGGGCGACCGGCACGTACAGGCGGTCGCCCTTGGCATATTCGATATCCAGGAACTCGCCGGGCATGCCGCCGACATCCATCGCGATCAGGCCGCGATAACGGCCCACGCCATGATCCTCGTGCACGATGGGCGCGCCTTCGGTCAGTTCGCCGAGGTCGCGGATGATGGCTTCCGGCTCGCGACCGGCACGCCGCGTACGACGTGGCTGGCCGGCGCGTTCCGGGAACAGCTGGCGTTCGGTGAGCACGGCCACACGTGGCTCATCCAGCGCAAAGCCGTCTTCCAGCGGGGCCACGGTGATCGCGAAGCGTTCACCACCGGCCAGGAATGCAGGCAGGTCGGCAACCACCGGCGGCTTCAGCGACGCCGCCTGCAGCACTTCCAGCAGGGCCTCGCGGCGCCCGGCGGAATCGGCGGCAATCAGCACCCGGCCCGGATAATGCTCAAGGAACGAGGTCAGTGCCTGCCCCGCAGCAGCGTCGCGTGCGGCGACCGGCAGTGGCGGCAGCGGCTGGTCGCCAAGCGCGTGCGCCTGTTCGATGCGCGCGTGATCAGCCGACCAGACTTCCACGCGTGGCAGGTCGTTGAGCGTTCCGCGCAGAATTTCCGGTGCCAGGTACAGCTGGTCCGGCGGCAACAGCGGGCGCTCCACATCGTGCCGGCGTTGTTCGTAGCGTTCGCCGGTCTGGATCCAGAACGCTTCGGCCGCTTCGCCCACGCCCGGCGCGACGACGGGAAGCACGCCCGGGCCCAGGTAATCGAACAACGTGGCGGTGCGTTCGAAGAACAGCGGCAGGTAATACTCGATGCCGGCCGGGGCCAGCCGAGATTTCAGATCCTGGTAAAGCGCGCTGCGCCGGGTATCCACGTCGAAGCGTTCGCGCAGCGCATCCATCACCCGCGAGATACTGGCATCGTCCATGGGGACTTCGCGGCCAGGCAGCATGTGCACCGCCTGTACCTTGTCCAGCGAGCGCTGGCTTTCCGGATCGAAGGCGCGGATGGAATCGATGTCCTCGTCCAGCAGTTCCACGCGCAGCGGTTCGCTGGCCCCCATCGGATAGACATCCAGCAGGCCACCGCGCACGGCGAAATCGCCGGGGTCCATCACCTGCGGCACATTGCGGTAACCGGCACTTTCCAGGCGACGCTTTTCGGCGTCGAGGTCCAGGCGCTGGCCGACCTGCAGGTCGAAACTGCCGCCGATGACGTACTGCATGGGCGCCAGCTGCTGCATCAGCGTCTGCACCGGCACCACCACCAGCCCGCGCTTCAGGCCGGGCAGCCTGTGCAGGGCGGCGAGGCGCTGGGAGATGATGTCCGGATGCGGGCTGAAGCGATCGTAAGGCAGGGTTTCCCAATCCGGAAACGCGACCACCGGCAGCGACGGATCGTCCCCCAGCAGGGTGCGCAGGTCGGCTTCGATCTGGTTCGCGCCATGGTTGTCGCGGGCGATGACCAGCAAGGGGCCATCGTGCACCTCCGCCGCACGGGCGAGGTACCAGGCCAGGGCGGTAGCCGAGGAAGGGGCGCG
>JAFAFF010000035.1 GCA_023423605.1 Pseudomonadota bacterium | reverse complement strand
TCCTGCGGATAGCTGCCTGATCATAACGGGCATGGCCCGCCATGCCACTGGCAACCAGCGCTTGTCCTGCCAACCGGCCTCATTCCAGGGCGCTGCCAGGTGCGGCGCAGTAGGACACCGGCAGGTCGCCGGCCGCCGTTCCCCAGCCCTGCGCGGGCACCTGCGCGCCCAGCGTCCACTGGATGCGGGCACCTTGGCGCAGGCGTTCCCAGTCCAGCCACACCGCCTGCTGCGGCGTGCCATCCACGCTCACGGCCTGCACGTACTGCAGGCGACGGCCATCGGCCCCCGGCGCACGCAGTTCCAGCTGCCGGCCATTGCCAAGTGCGACATCCACCCGGTCAAAGCGCGGGGCATGCAGCAGGAATTCACCGCTGCCCGGCACCGCCGGGTACAGGCCCAGCGCGCTGAACAGATACCAGGCCGACATCGTGCCCAGGTCATCGTTGCCGGTCACTCCGTTGGGCGCGTTGGTGAACAGCTGCTGCGCCGCACGCACCACGGCAGCGGTCTTCCACGGCTGGCCGATCAGCGTGTACATCCACGGGGCGTGCAGGTCCGGCTCGTTGTTGGGGTTGTAACGGTACTGGTTGTAGTAGCTGTAAGGGCCCACCACCCATTCGCGGCGCGCGGCCTGCAGCGGATCGGCCAGCAGCGCATCCATCGCGAAGAAGGCATCCAGGCGCTTGCCTGCCTGCTCGCGGCCATGCATGGCCTGCACCAGCCCGGGCACGTCCTGCTGCGCCAGCCACTGGTACTGCCACGCGGTGCCCTCATGGAAACCGTGGTGCGAACGCGGGCTGTAATGCCCGTTGGAAGGCGAATACCATGCACCGTCCTCCGTGCGGGGGCGCGGGAATCCGGTGAAGCCGGTCTCCTCGTCGCGCACCTGCGCATCCCACACGTTGCGCCAGCTGCGCCCGCGCTGCCGCAGCAGTGCCGCATCGTCGGCGTGGCCCAGGCCATCGGCCATCTGCGCCAGCGCGCAGTCGGCCAGCGCGTATTCCAGCGTGGCCGAGCCGCCGTGGTGCGGGTCCACGTCCATGCCCTTGGACGGGAAAGCCCGGTCGTAGGCCACGTAACCCTTGTCCAGGTAGCTCAGGTTCCCCGACCGCCCGGCCATGCGCGAATTGAGCGGCGGCACGTCGAAGGCATTGCGGCGCAGCGCCGCCCACGCCTGCTGTTCGCGCCCCTGCAGCGCGCCGAAGCGCCACAGGTCGGCCATGAACGGCGTCACCGGGTCGCCGGTCATGATGTTGGTCTCGAAGTTCGCAAAGCCCCAGCGTGGCAGCCAGCCCCCCTGCTCATCGATGGCCAGCAGGGTGCGGCCGATATCGCGCGCCACCTGCGGGCGGGTCAGCGCCAACCACTGGTTCTGGGCGCGGTAGGTATCCCACAGTGAAAAATATTCGTAGTAGGTCCAACCCTCGGCACGGTGGATCGCATCGTCGTAGCCGCGGTAACGGCCATCGGCATCGCTGCCGGTGAGTGGCTGCAGCAGCGCGTGGTACAGCGCGGTATACAGCACGGTGCGGTCGTCGCCGCTGCCGCCCTGCACCTTCACCGTCGCCAGTTCATCGCGCCACGCCTGCTGGGCCAGGCTGCGCATGCGCTCGAAACCCAGCAGCTTGCCATCGCGCATGCCATCGCTGCGCAGGTTGCCGCGCGCGCCTTCGGCATCCACGTGCGAAATCGCGCTGACCGCGGTCACCGCCTGGCCGTCGGCCAGGTCGAACGTCAGCCAGGCGCCGTTGGGCTTGGCTTCGCCTTCCATGCTGTGGCGTGCACCGGCCAGCCCACCTTCCTCGCCCCAGGTGCCATGCGCCTTGAAGGGCCGGTCGAATTCGATGCGGAACCAGGTGGTGTACTGGTGGCCACCACAGAAACTCTTGGTCACCAGTTTGCCTTCCACCGCACGGTCGCCGACCACGTCCACCACGCTGCCTATCACCGAATGGCGTTCGTTGGCCTGGGCCACGTTGACCAGCACATGGCCTTCGCGCTGGCCGGCGGCGAAGGTGTAGCGTTCGGCCGCCGCGCGGGTGCGCGCGGTCGTTTCGGCATCGATGCCGCCATAGCTGGTGAGCCGCACCCGGTAATAACCGGCCTGCCCGACCTCGCCGTCATGGCTGTAGTCCGCCGCATAGGTCTTGTGGTCGAAGGCTTTCGGATCGCGGGTATCGAAGTCGCCGCCCGGGCCGATGGTGCCGGTCACCGGCAGCACCGACACCTGCCCGCCCTGTTCCCAGCAACCGGCGCCGGACACGAAGGAATGGCCGAAACCGCGGATCTTCTCGTCGTCGTAGCGCCAGCCGGCGTAGTGGCTGCCGATCGGGCTTACCTGGATCAGCCCGAACGGGGCCGACGCGCCCGGAAACGTGTTGCCATCATCCTTGCTGCCGATGAAGGTGTTGACCTCGCGCTCCAGCGCGGCGGGTGCGGCCTGCAGGACCGGGGCGACGGACAGGGCCAGCACGCAGGCCAGCGAGGCCAGCGGTGCGGACACGTGGGAACGGGAACAACGTCGGAAGGTCACGATCACAGGCTCCTGGGCGGCGTCGGGAGGATGGACGAGGCCTGCAGAGCGGCGCACCGAAGTACCTGTCTGGGCACCTGGAGCGGCCTTGAAGGCCATTTAGATCGATTCAAGTAAACATGACGCGTTCATCGGATGCATTCTGCGGCGCAACATGGCCCGCCTGTATGCCACCCCGCGCCGGCTCATATTGCGCAGCAGCATGCCACTGGCGCTTGACCGTGCTAAAAAATGCGCGCCAATCGTTTAGATCGATCCAAGCTGAAGGGACATCGATCCACACTGGAACGATCACGATTGCCGGGTCCGGGAAGCCCACGCGTCGCCTGCCGGGCGTACCTGTCTCCCCTGCCCCGCGCTTGTCGGTCCCACGCCCACCGCACCCGTCATCTATTCGATCCAGGAGAGGGAGAGAATGAAAAGAACCACACGCACCCACGGTCGCCGGACCCTTTCTACGGCCATCGCCTTTGCCCTGGTCGCCACCTCGGCGCCGGCATCCGTCCTCGCCCAGGACGCCACCACCCCGCCTGCCGGCGAGCAGAGCCCCAGCGCCACCACGCTGGACAGCGTCAACGTCACCGGCTACCGCTACGCCATCGAAAAGAGCCTGCAGCAGAAGCGCGATGCCAATGCCGTGGTGGAAGTCATCACGGCCGAGGACGTCGGCAAATTCCCGGACAAGAACGTGGCCGACGCGCTGCAGCGCGTGCCTGGCGTGGTGATCACCCGCGATGGTGGCGAAGGCAAGAACGTCAGCGTGCGCGGCCTGGATTCGGACCTCACCCTGACCCAGTTGAACGGCAACTACATCGCCACCTCGGAAAGCAACAACGAGGCCTCGCGCTCGTTCAACTACACCCTGCTGCCGTCGAACATGCTGGAAAGCGCCGAGCTGTTCAAATCGCCGGAAGCGCGCATCGATGAAGGCGGCATCGGCGGCACCGTCATCCTGCACACCCGTCGCCCGCTGGAGATGGAATCCAACTCCGGCTTCGTCAACCTGGAAGGTGTTTCCTCCGATACCAGCGACGGCATGGACCCGCAGGTGTCGGCGATGTATTCCTGGCACAGCCAGGACGAGCGCTTCGGCGTGCTGATCGGCGCCACGAAGCAGAAGCGCACCAACCGCAGCATGGAAGTGGAAGCCTCCGATTACCAGTGGTACGGGGATGATTACGATGCCATGCCGGCGCACGACGTCAACGGCCGTCCGATGGAACAGGGCGGCATCGCGTACTGGTGGGGCGAGTCGGGCTTCTACAACCAGTCCGGCGATTACATGACGAACTTCTTCATGCCCACCTCAGTGGCGTTCGGCGTGCGCGAGCAGCAGCGCGAGCGTACCGGCGGCCAGCTGACGTTCCAGTTCAAGCCGGCCGACAACCTCATCCTCACCGCGAACTACTTCCGCTTCGAACTGCAGGAAGACTACATCCTCAACCAGGCCAAGATTCCGGAATGGAACATCGCCCGCTACAACGGCGATGGCAACTGGGCCGGCGGGCGCCTGGTCAACGGCATGCAGTTCGACCCAAGTGGCAGCATCGTCACCGGCGCGCAGTACGAAAAGCTGGCCGGCAAGACCTATTACTGCAGCGAAGACCAGGCCGCGGCGGCCGGACTGCCGCCGGGTGGCTGGGGCCCCGACGACTGCACTGTGCCCACGCCGCAGCTGTCTGGTGCCTACAGCCGCGAAGAAGCCCTGTCGCAGACCGGCGACCTGACCGTGGACTGGGAAATCAGCCCGCTGAGCAAGGTCACCTTCAAGGGCGGCCGCACCTGGTCCGAAGGCGGCCCGTCGATGAACTTCCGCATGTCGGCCAAGCCGCGCCGCCAGGTGGACGGCGTATGGCAGGCCGGCAACCAGTACAGCGCATGGGATTTCACCGGCACGCCGTCGGCGACCTTCTCACCCGACCTGCAGGAACAGCTGATGGCCGGTATCGCTGAGATCGATACCGGCTCCACCGATTCGTCCTGGCGCGAAACCAGCATCGAACAGAACTACTTCCAGGCCGATTTCACCCGCCTGTTCGAAAGCGGCTGGCTGGATTCCATCCAGATGGGCGTGAAATACCGTGACGGCAAGGTCCACCGCAATACCGGCAACACCTACTGGGTGTGCCAGGGTGCGGACCCGGCCGATTACGAGGCGCGCTACCAGTACAAGAACTGCGCCGATCCGGAAAAGGAAATCGGCC
>JAFAFF010000029.1 GCA_023423605.1 Pseudomonadota bacterium | reverse complement strand
GGCCGCCTGCGTGCCGGGCTGGCCAACAGCGATGCGCAGTACGACCAGGCGGTAGCGGCCTACAACCAGGCTGTGCTCGATGCCCTGCGCGATGTCGCCGACCAGGTCAACGCCGTGCGTTCGCTGCAGCAGCAGTCGCAGTCGCAGCAGCAGGCGGTGGACAGCGCGCGTGCCGCGCATGGCCTGGCCGAGCAGCGCTACCGCGCCGGCATCGGCAACTACCTGGACGTGCTGACCGCGCAGTCGATGCTGCTGGAGGCCGAACAGCAACTGGCCGGCCTGCAGTCGCAACAGGTGCTGTCGTCGGTGCGCCTGAGCCGCGCGCTGGGTGGCGGCTACGAGCCGACCGCCGATGAGCATGCCGTTTCCCTTTCCGATTCCTCGCATTCCTGAAGAACCTTCCCATGAGCCAGACCCCCAACTCCGCGGCCCCGGCCGCTCCCAGCCGTCGCGGCAAGCTGCTGCGTGGCCTGTTCGTCATCGTTGTGCTGCTGCTGGCCGCGGTGGCGCTGTGGTATTTCATGTTCGGCCGCTGGTTCGAAGAGACCGACGATGCGTACGTGCAGGGTAACCAGGTGCAGATCACGCCGCTGGTCGGCGGCACCGTGGTGGCCATCGCCGCCGATGACGGCATGCGCGTGGAGCGCGGCCAGCTGCTGGTGCAGCTGGACCCTTCCGACACTGAAGTGGCGTTGCAGCAGGCCGAAGCAAACCTCGCCGGCACCGTGCGCCAGGTGCGCGGCCTTTACCGCAGCGTGGAAGGTGCGCAGGCGGACCTCAATGCCCGCCAGGTGAGCCTGAAGCGCGTCCGCGAAGATTTCGCGCGACGCCGTGACCTGGCCGCCACCGGCGCCATTTCCAATGAAGAACTGGCCCATGCCCGCGACGAACTGGCGGCCGCCGAAGCGGCGGTGGCCGGCTCGCGCGAGACCGTGGAACGCAGCCGTGCGCTGGTCGACGACACCGTGGTCGCCACCCAGCCGGACGTGCAGGCCGCCGCCGCACAGCTCCGGCAGGCGTACCTCAACCATGCGCGCGCCGGCATCGTCGCGCCGGTCACCGGCTACGTCGCCCGCCGTTCGGTACAGGTCGGCCAGCGCGTGCAGCCCGGCACCGCGCTGATGGCTGTGGTGCCGACCGAGCAGATGTGGGTGGAAGCGAACTTCAAGGAAACCCAGCTGCGCCACATGCGCCTGGGCCAGGAAGTGGAGCTGCGTTCGGACCTGTATGGCGGCGACGTGCACTACAAGGGGCATGTCACCAGCCTGGGCCTGGGCACCGGCTCGGCGTTCTCACTGCTGCCGGCACAGAACGCCAGTGGCAACTGGATCAAGATCGTGCAGCGCGTGCCGGTGCGCATCGCCATCGATGAAAAGCAGCTGGCCGAACATCCGCTGCGCATCGGTCTGTCAATGAAGGCCGAAGTGAGCCTGCGCGACCAGAAAGGCGAGGTGCTGCCGAGCCAGCCGGTGAAGGGCGCCGTGTTCGATACCGACGTGTATGCCAAGCAGCTGCACGATGCCGACGAGATGATCCACACCATCATCCAGGGCAACCTGCCGCAGCAGGCGAAGGCGGGCTGAGGTCGTCATGTCCACGCAAGCTCCAGCCGCGCCCGGTGCTCCGGGCGCACCGGCGGCACCAGGCGCGACCCCGTTCCTGCCCCCCAGCGTCAAGCTGGCCACCGCCGGGCTGGCGATGGCTTCGTTCATGCAGGTACTCGACACCACCATCGCCAACGTCTCGCTGCCGACCATCGCCGGCAACCTCGGTGCCAGTTCGCAGCAGGCCACCTGGGTCATCACCTCGTTCGCGGTCAGCACCGCCATCGCGCTGCCGCTGACCGGCTGGCTCAGCCGCCGTTTCGGCGAAACCCGGTTGTTCGTGTGGGCGACGCTGGCATTCACCATTGCCTCGCTGCTGTGCGGCCTGGCGCAGAGCATGGGCATGCTGGTGGTGTCGCGTGCGCTGCAGGGTTTTGTCGCCGGCCCGATGTATCCCATCACGCAGTCGCTGCTGGTGTCCATCTATCCGCGCGAGAAACGCGGGCAGGCGCTGGCGCTGCTGGCGATGATCACCGTGGTGGCGCCTATCTGCGGGCCGATCCTGGGGGGCTGGATCACCGACAACTACAGCTGGGAATGGATCTTCCTGATCAATGTGCCGCTGGGCATCTTCGCCGCGCTGGTGGTGGGCAACCAGATGAAGGGGCGACCGGAGCACATCGAAAAGCCGAAGATGGATTACGTCGGCCTGGTCACCCTGGTGATCGGTGTCGGCGCACTGCAGCTGGTGCTGGACCTTGGCAATGACGAGGACTGGTTCAGTTCGCCGACCATCATCGTGCTGTCGTGCATCGCGGTGGTGGCGTTGGCCGTATTCCTGATCTGGGAGCTGACCGACAAGGACCCCATCGTCGATCTGAAGCTGTTCCGCCACCGCAACTTCCGTGCCGGCACGTTGGCGATGGTGGTGGCCTACGCGGCGTTCTTCAGCGTGGCGCTGCTGATTCCGCAATGGCTGCAGCGGGACATGGGCTACACCGCGATCTGGGCGGGCCTGGCCACCGCGCCGATCGGCGTGCTGCCGGTGATCCTCACCCCGTTCGTGGGCAAGTATGCCGCGCGGTTCGACATGCGCATGCTGGCAACCATCGCCTTCGTGTTCCTGTCGATGACCAGCTTCCTGCGCTCGGACTTCAACCTGCAGGTGGATTTCCAGCATGTGGCGGGTGTGCAGCTGATCATGGGCGTGGGCGTGGCGTTGTTCTTCATGCCGGTGCTGCAGATCCTGCTGTCGGACCTGGATGGCCGCGAGATCGCCGCCGGTTCCGGGTTGGCGACGTTCCTGCGCACGCTGGGCGGCAGTTTCGCCGCGTCGCTGACGACCTGGCTGTGGGCCCGTCGCACGCAGGTGCACCACGCGCACCTGACCGAACATGTTTCCGTATACGACCCCGGCATGCAGGAGCAGGTGGCCGCGATGGGGCGGGGCGATCTGCAGCAGGGAGCGGCAGCGCTGAACAACATGATCAACCACCAGGCATCGCAGATGGGTTTCAACGACATCTTCTTCCTGCTTGGCTGGATCTTCCTGGCGATCATCGCTTTCCTGTGGTTGGCCAAACCGCCATTCGGCGCGGGCGCGGGAAGTGCGGCCTCGGCGGGTGGACACTGACCCGTCACCGGAAGCCGCCACGTAGAGCCGGGCTCTGCCCGGCTGCAACATCACCGCGCAGCGGGGCAGAGCCCCGCTCTACAGCCCGGCTGCGCATGCGTGCCGCCAATGGTCGGTATCGCCAGGAAGCCGGAAACGAAAAAACCCGCTTTCGCGGGTTTTGTCTGTTCTGAATCGTGGTGCCCAGGAGAGGACTCGAACCTCCACGGTTTTACCCGCTAGTACCTGAAACTAGTGCGTCTACCAATTCCGCCACCTGGGCGACTCAGGAGGAGAATTGTGCGGGACGAAGCAGCCTGTGTCAACCATATTCATTGCGCAGACATGGGGCGATGCGGGACCGCGCTACTCAGTCCTGCACCGGTTGGCCGCCCAGATGCACCAGCAGACTCTGCATGGAACGCGACAACGCCGACCAGCGTGCGAAACACAGGCTCAGCCGTCGTCGTGCCCATGCATCTTCGATGGCGACGGCGCTGAAGCCGAAGCGTCGCCGGTACTGCCGCGCGATGGAGCGCGGCACGATGCCGATACCGATGCCGTGTCCCACCATTTCGCACAGGCCCTCGAAGGTCTTCACGCGCACCCGCACGGCCAGCGTGCGTCCCACTACGCGTGCGTTCGCCTCGATGTGTTCCTGCAGTGCGTTGCCGTCGGCCAGGGCGACGAAGGTGTCGCCGAGCAGTTCGTCGAAGCGCGCACCCGCGCGGCCGGCCAGGCGATGCAGGGGCGGCACGATCAGCCACAGCGGGTCGTCGGCCACCGGCTGCAGGTGCAGGGCACCGGCGTCCACGGCACTGGACAGGATGCCGGCCTCGGCCTGGCCGCCACGCACGGCATGTACGATTTCCACGCTGGTACGTTCCTTGAGGTCAACGCGCAGGCGCGGGCGCTCGGCCAGCCAGGGCGCAAGCCGGCTGGGCAGGAAGCCGGTCAGCGCGGCCGTATTGGCATACAGGTGCAGGGTGCCGCGCGCGCCATTGGCGAAATCCTGCAGTTCGGCATGCATCAGTGCACGTTGGCGCAGGATCAGGCGCGCATGATGGGCCAGGGCGTCGCCGGCTTCGGTCAGGCTTATCCCGCGCGGGTGGCGTCGCAGCAGCGCGACCCCGGCATCGTCCTCCATGGCGCGCAGCCGCTCGCTGGCCGAGCCGAGCGCAAGGTTCGCACGGGCCGCGCCGGCGGTGATGCTGCCGGCCTCGACCACCGCCAGGAAAAGCCGCAGGTCGGTGATGTCCATCCGCATGTCGTGTTCTCCTGCTGCCTTCGGCCTGGCCGAAGGCTCCGGGGGAAAGCCCGCATTGTGTCAGCACGCGCCAGACGCTCCAATGACGCCATGGATGATTCGCTTGTGTTCTACGTACTGCTGGTGGTGGTGTTCCTGCTGGCGGGCCTGGTGAAAGGCGTGACCGGCATGGGCCTGCCGACCGTGGCCATGGGGCTGCTGGGCAGCGCGTTGTCGCCGGTCGCCGCAGCCTCGCTGCTGTTCGTGCCCACGCTGGTCACCAACCTGTGGCAGATCTTCGCCGGGCCGTCCGTCGGCCGCATCGTGGGGCGGCTGTGGCCGATGATGCTGGCCGTGATCGCGGCCACCGTCGTCGGTGCCGCGTTGCTGGTGCGTGCGGATGCGCGCTGGTCCGGCATGGCGCTGGGTGGTGCGCTGATCGTCTACGTGCTGTATTCGTTGCTGGCCCCCGCGTTCCGGGTGCCTCCCCATCTTGAAACCTGGCTGTCGCCGCTGCTCGGTGCAGTGTCCGGTCTGGTCACCGGCGCCACCGGCGTGTTCGTGATGCCCGCCGTTCCCTACCTGCAATCGCTGGGCCTGAGCCGCGATGAACTGGTGCAGGCACTGGGCCTGTCGTTCACGGTGTCGACGATATCGCTGACCACCGGTCTGCTGGTGCACGGTGCCTTCGGAATTCCGCAACTGGGGCTGAGCGCGCTGGCCATCCTGCCGGCACTGGCAGGCATGTGGGTGGGGCAGGCGATACGTGGGCGCATCAGCGCCCGGGCCTTCCGCTTCTGCTTCCTCGGCTTCCTGTTGCTGCTGGGCGTGGAACTGGTGGTGCGACCGCTGTTCTGAGCACGGGGCTGCGGGTGACCTCTTTCCTGCAGGCATGAAAAAACCCGCCGCAGCGGGTTTCCTTCATTCGACTGTGGTGCCCAGGAGAGGACTCGAACCTCCACGGTTTTACCCGCTAGTACCTGAAACTAGTGCGTCTACCAATTCCGCCACCTGGGCGTCGAGGGGCGGAATTATGCGGGCGGGTGAAGAGGCTGTCAATACTCGGGCGATGCCATGCGGTTGATTCCTTGGCATGCGTGGAAACATGGGTTTCCCCCGTAGAGCCGGGCTCTGCCCGGCTGCGCGCTGCCCGGCTGCCCGGTTGTGCCGTGGCGTTGTCATTTCCGGATACCGATGTGGTCGGGCAGAGCCCGGCGCCACGATGCATGCTACGGAGCCGGAAACGGAAAAACCCGCTTTCGCGGGTTTTTTCTGTTCTGGATCGTGGTGCCCAGGAGAGGACTCGAACCTCCACGGTTTTACCCGCTAGTACCTGAAACTAGTGCGTCTACCAATTCCGCCACCTGGGCGTCCAGAGCCGGCAATTCTGGACATCGGCCCAGCGATTGTCAACGGATTTCAGGTTTTTCCTGACAGGTGGCCGCAGCACCGTCCGCTGACCGTTCATGCACACCCGCAACGGCTACCATGGAGGGTGATGAAGACCAAAAAACCAAGCAAAGGCGGGAAGACATCCCGTACGACCTCGCCCCAGGGCACCCCGCCAGGTTCGGGCCGTAACCCGAAGAAAAAGAGCCTGCCGCCATGGATGCCCGAGAGCCTTGCGGCCGATGGTGGCAAGCCCGCCCCGCGTGGCAAGCGCAGCGCGCCGCCGCCCGCGCCGTCGCGGAGCAAACGACCGCTGCCACCCCCGGGCGGGCCGGTGGATGACCCGCACGCCGCGCGCGAAGCCGAGAAATACGAACAGCCCATTGCCAGCCGCGAGGCGATCCTTGCCCTGCTGGAACGCTGCGAGGGGCCGCAGACCGCCGAAGAACTCGGTGTGCGTCTTGGTCTCACGGCGCCGGACCGCGCCGAAGCACTGTCGCGCCGGCTGGGCGCGATGGTCCGTGATGGCCAACTGGTGCAGAACCGCCGTGGCGGCTTTGCGCCCATCCAGGCGCTGAACCTGGTGACCGGCGTGGTCATCGCCAATCCGGAAGGTTTCGGTTTCCTGCGCCCGGTGGAAGGCGGCGACGACCTGTTCCTGCCGCCCTACGAAATGCGCAAGGTCATGCACGGCGACAAGGTGCTGGCCAATGTTACCGGCATCGACCATCGTGGCCGCCGCGAGGGCAGCATCGCCCGCGTGCTCGAGCGTGGCATGACCCGGCTGATCGGTCGCTTCAGCGTGGAGATGGGCATCAACTACGTGGTGCCCGACGACAAGCGCGTGCAGCACAACGTGCAGATTCCGGTGGACCAGGCCGGCGGCGCGGTGGATGGCCAGCTGGTGGTGTGCGAACTGACCCAGCCCCCCGGCTCGCGACGGCCGCCGATCGGCCGCATCATTGCCGTGCTCGGCGACAGGCTGACGGCCTCGCTGGTGGTGGAAACCGCCATCCACGGCCATGAACTGCCGTTCGAGTTCCCGCAGGAGGTGCTGGACGAAGCAGCGGCCGTGCCACTGGTGGTCGAACCGGCGATGATCGGCAACCGTGTCGACCTGCGCAGCATGCCGCTGGTGACCATCGATGGCGAGGATGCCAAGGACTTCGACGACGCGGTGTACTGCGAGCCGAACGCGGATGGTTTCCGGCTGGTGGTGGCCATCGCCGATGTGTCCAACTATGTGCGCCCCGGCACGCCGCTGGACGAGGAGGCGCAGAAGCGCGCCACGTCGGTGTACTTCCCGGGTTTCGTGGTGCCGATGCTGCCGG
>JAFAFF010000328.1 GCA_023423605.1 Pseudomonadota bacterium | reverse complement strand
GCGAAGAACGGCGAACACAAGATCCTGGCCGAATGTTCCTTGCCATTGACCGGCGTGGGCGTGGTGAACCGCATCATCACCGACCTCGCCGTATTCGATGTCGGCGATGACGGCCTGGTGCTGGTGGAAACCGCGCCGGGGGTCAGCGAGGACGAATTGAAGTCGAAGACCGGCGTTTCGTTTTCGCGTGCGTGACGCAACGGCATGACCGTCCGGTAGTCCATCATGCTGTTTCCGTCCGGTCCCGCTGCTCTGCCCGATGCCGATGTCCGCCACCTGCCTGGGTGGCTGGCGCCTGCCCGGGCCGACGCCCTGCAGTCCGCGCTGGACACCGGCATTCCCTGGGAAATCCATCGTATCCACCTGTTCGGGCGCTGGGTGGATTCACCGCGGCTGAGCTGCTGGATAGGCGATCCGCAGGCCCGTTACCGCTATTCCGGTGCGGATTTCGTGCCGCATCCGTGGCCCGCCTTCCTGCTTGCGCTGCGCCATCAGCTGGAAGAGACGTTCGATGCGCGGTTCAACAGCGTGCTGCTCAACCGCTACCGGGATGGCAAGGACAGCATGGGATGGCACAGCGATGATGAGCCGGAACTGGGCGCCGCACCGCTGATCGCTTCATTGAGTCTGGGAGCAACGCGACGTTTCCTGCTGCGTCGGCGTGATGATCACCGCTGCAAGGCCGAGTACCTGCTCGGCCATGGTGACCTGCTGCTGATGGGCGGCGACACCCAGCGCTTCCATCAGCATGCATTGCCAAAAAGTGCCGGTGTCCGCGGTGAGCGCATCAACCTGACGTTCCGGTGGATCCACACCCGGTAGCGCGAGCCGCCCGGCGATGTGGAAGCGCCAACCCGTCGTGCCGGCCAACTCCTGGATTCACGTATCACCCGTGGCCGCAGCCATGTCAGATGACCGCGATCTCTACCGCACCGGCGGTGGCAGGGCGACAGGCCGGCTGACGGGGGCGGGCGATGGCGCCACCGTTGGCAGCTTCTGCAGCGTATCCTGCTGCCCGCTCTGCAGCGTCCAGCCCACCACATCGGCAGCGAGCTGGTTCAGGCCCTTCTCGAATGCCGCCGCCACCGCCGGCACGTCGGTGCTGCCCACCGGCTGCTCCTGCCGGAAGGTACGGTCCGCCACCACCCGCTGGTCGACCACATGGATCAGCTTGGCGTTGACGATGATGACCACCGTTGGCGTGGCCTGGCCGCGATAGTCCGACTCGAAACGACGTATGTCGGTGGACAGCCGGTAATCGGCACGGATGCCGGCCGCAGAGCGCGCCACGCCGGCGATGCGACCGGAATCCTCGAAGCCACGCAGGATCGCTTCTTCGATCATGTCGGTGGCCGGCTGTGCCCAGGTGGCGCCGCTGTAGATTTCCAGCTCGCCCGGTGTCGGCCGCACGTTGATGCGTGGGCTGTCGACCATGCGTGCGGCGCTCGGCTTGGCCAGCACCAGCTGCCAGTCCACCTGCGGCCATGCCGGGTCCACCTGCACCTGCAGCGCAGGGGCATAGATGGTCACCGCGTTGCGGTCGCCACTGGAAAGGATGGAGCAGCCAGCCAGGCTGGCCAGCAACGCAGCCGGCAGCAGCAGGCGTGTCAGGGTCGTGGTCGGCATGCGGTTCATTCGGGTTGGAACTCCTTGGGTGCGTCGCGGCCGAGCAGATAGCGCGCGGGATTGTTCTCCAGGCGATCACTGACGCGGCGCAGGTCGCGGATCAATCCCCGCAGTTCGGTCAGCGTGGGCCCCAGCTGGCCCAGGCCGTCGCTGGCGAAGCTGTTGATCGCGGCCCGGTTCTCGCCAAGGATGGAATTGGCGTTGCCGGCGGCTGAATCCAGCTTGGTCATGGTGGCGTCCAGCTTTTCGATGATGCCGGGCAACTGCTGCACCAGGTTCTGGTCCAGCCGCTGGATGGTGCCGTTGGTGGTCTTCAGCGTGTCATCCAGGCTGCGGGCGGCATTGCGTGCGCTGAGCAGCAGGGCCTGGGTGCCCTGGTCGCGGTCGGCCAGTCCACCCGTGATGGTTTCGATGTTGGCCAGGGTCGCGTTGATCGCGGCCACATTGCGATCGCTCAGGACCTGGTCCATGCGCTCGACGATGCGGTTGGCCACGTCGGTGATGTTCTGCAATGCCGAGGGCGTGGTCGGGATGATCGGTGCCGGGTCCTTGTTCACCGTGGTCAGCGCCGGCGCCTGCGGGGTGCCGCCGCTGAGCTGGATGATCGACGGGCCGGTGAGGCTGGTGATGGCCAGCTTGGCGCGGGTATCGGTCTTGACCGGCGTGGTCGAATTCAGGCGGATGCGCGCGACCACCTGGCGCGGATCGTCCGGCACCAGGTTGAGTTCGGTGATGGAGCCGACCGCGATGCCGTTGTACTGCACCGGGCTGCCCACCGACAGGCCGGTCACCGCCTCGCGGAACACCACCCGGTATTCCTGCCAGGTACGGTCGGAGGAATATTTCGCCGCCCACAGGCCGAACGCCAGCAGGGCCAGGCCGGTGATGATGGTGAACGCGCCGATCAGCACGTAATTGGCTTTTGTTTCCATTGCTCAGGCACTCTCGGTCTGCTCGCCACGCGCGGCGCGCGCGCGGGGTCCGTGGAAATATTCCTGGATCCACGGATGGTCCAGTTTTTCTATTTCGGCCAATGGCGCATTCGCCACGACCTTGCGATCGGCCAGCACCGCCACCCGGTCACAGATGGCATAGAGCGTGTCCAGATCGTGTGTGATCAGGAAGACCGTCAGGCCCAGGGCTTCCTGCAGGGTCTTGATGAGGCGGTCGAACGCGGCGGCGCCGATAGGGTCCAGTCCCGCGGTGGGTTCATCCAGGAACAGCAGCGGCGGGTCCAGCGCCAGCGCCCGCGCCAGCCCGGCGCGCTTGCGCATGCCGCCGGACAGCTGCGAAGGCAGTTTGTTGATCGCATCGGCGGGCAGGCCCGCGAGCTTCACCTTCAGCAGCGCCAGCTCGTAATGCCAGCGCTCGGGAAGTTCGCGGTAATGCTCCTTCAGCGGCACCTGCACGTTCTCGCCGACGGTCAGCGAGGAAAACAGTGCGCCATCCTGGAACAGCACGCCGGTATTGCGCTCGATGTGCAGCTGGCTTTCGGCATCGTCCGCACGCGCATCGCGGCCCAGTACTTCGATCTGTCCTTCGTCCGGCGTGCGCAGGCCCAGGATGGAACGCATCAGTACGGACTTGCCCGTACCCGAACCGCCGACCACGCCAAGGATCTCGCCCCGGCGTACATCCAGGTCCAGCCCTTCGTGCACCGTCTGGCTGCCGAAGCGGTTGACCAGCCCGCGAACGCGGATGGCCCACTGGTTGTCGTCGTCTTCCTGGCGGCTGTCTGCCTGCATTACTTCCGTTCCTGTCTTGGTCACCAGCCCACCTGCATGAACCACAGCGCAGCGAAAGCATCGAGGATGATGACCAGCGAAATGGTCTGCACGACGCTGGAGGTGGTGCGTTCGCCAACCGATTGCGCGGTACCTTCCACCTTCAGGCCCTCGAGGCAGCCGATCAGGCCGATGACCAGTGCGAACACCGGCGCCTTGGACAGGCCGACCAGCATGTTCCGCACCTCCATGGTGTCGTGCATGCGGGCCAGGTACATCTGCGGCGGGATGTCCAGGTCGAACGCGCCGACGGTGATGCCGCCGGCAAGGCCGGCCACCATGGCGATGAAGGTCAGCAGCGGCAGGGTGATCAGCAGCGCGACCAGGCGCGGCAGCACCAGCAGGTCCATGGGGTCCAGCCCCAGCGTCTTCATCGCATCGATTTCCTCGCGCGCCTTCATCGCGCCGATCTGCGCGGTGAAGGCACTGGCGGTGCGGCCAGCCAGCACGATGGCGGTGAGCAGCACGGCGAATTCGCGCAGGAAGGCGATGCTGACCAGTTCCACCACGTAAATTTCCGCACCGAAATCGCGCAGGATGGTGGAACCGAGGAAGGCGATGACCGCGCCTACCAGGTAGGACAGCAAGGCCACCAGCGGCACCGCATCCAGCCCGACCTGTTCCATCTGGTGCACGGTGGCGGTCAGCCGGAAGCGTCGCGGCTCCTTCAACAGCCGCGCGCCCTTGACCAGGCTTTCGCCGAGGAAGCTGGCCAGTGCGACCAGATTCTGGCCGGTGGCGTGCATGCTGCGACCCAGGCGCTCCAGCGCGGCCAGCACGCCGAAGTCGCGCTTGGCCCGCGGACGGTCGTCGGCAACTTCCTCGATGGTGGAAACCAGCGCCTGGTGGTCGTCGCGGAACGTCAGCGCGTCCGGGCCCAGATCGGCGCGATGCGCCACCCGCAGCAGCTGCAGCACGCCTGCTGAATCCAGCTGCTCGATGCCGGTGGCATCGATGGCGGTCAGTCCTTCCGGCAGCTCGCGCAGCACCTCGGCCGATTGCAGGGCCGTATGCAGCGTCCAGCGCCCGGCCAGCCGTATCCGGCCCGACTCGGTGCTGTCCTGTTCCATCCGGGGAGAGTCGTTGGGGGTCATGGTCGCCATCAAGGATGCAGCATACCGTGTGCATGTCGCATGCAGCGTCGGTCCGGTCCGATTCTCCTTCTGCCCGGAGCGGGGCTGGGTGATACTAGGCCCCATGCTCGCAGACGTCTCTCCGATCGCCACGCCTCCCGCTACCTACGCACAGCGGGTGGCCTTCGTTTCCGAGATCGCCGGGCGCCTGCACAGCTATGGGACCACCGCGCAGCGGTTGGAGGCGGCCGTGGTGGCGCTTGCCCAGCAACTGGACCTGGACTGCGAACCCTGGTCCAACCCGACCGGCATCATCCTCAGTTTCAGCGATCCGGCCAAGGCGATCGGTTCCAGCGACATCACCCGCGTGATCCGCCTGGCGCCGGGCGAGAATGATCTGCATAAGCTCAGTGTGGCCGACCGCATCGCGGAAGATGTCGCCAATGGCCGCATGAGCTTGGCCCAGGGCCACACCGCACTGCGGCAACTGGACAGCGATCCGGGCCGGTCGGGCAAGCTGAAGGAAATCCTGTCCTACAGCCTGGGTGCTGCCGGTGTGGCGGGATTATGGAAACTGCCGTGGCTGGATATCGCGACGGCCGGCGTGATCGGCATGCTGATCGGCGTGCTGGGCCTGTTCACCAGCCGGCGCCCGGCGACCAAGGAGGCGGGCGAGGCACTGGCTGCCTTGCTGGCGGGACTGGTGGCCACGCTGGTGGCCAGTTTCATCGGCGCACTGAACCTCAATACCGTATTGATTGCCTCGCTGGTGGTCCTGCTGCCCGGCATGTCGCTGACCAATGCGGTCAATGAGCTGGCCAGCCAGCACTGGGTGTCGGGAACGGCGCGGGTGGCCGGTGCGCTGACCACCATCATGAAGCTTACGGTGGGTGCGATGATCGCGGTGACCCTGAGCGACGTGATCGGCCTGGATCCGCTTGTGCGTGCCTCGCGCCCGCAGGGCGCATGGGTGGAATGGACATCGCTGGTGATCGCTTCGCTGGCCTTCGCGATGCTGTTCAAGGCCAGCCGGCGCGATTATCCATGGGTGATGGCTGCTTCGATGGCCGGTTATGCGATTTCCAAATTCGCCGGCCACGCCTGGGGAACCGCAGCGGGTATTTTCCTCGCGGCGATGTTGCTGACGGCGGCCGGCAATCTGTTCGGGCGGCTGGTGCAGCGCCCGGGCGCGATCATCCGCCTGCCGGGCATCATCATGATGGTACCCGGCAGTACCAGCCTGCGCGGTGTGTTGACGCTGGTGCAGCAGCAGGATGTGGGCGCGGGGCAGGGTGTGTTCCTGACCGTGCTCAACGTGGTGATGGCCCTGGTGGCGGGCCTGCTGTTCGGCAATCTGCTGGTCCCGGCGCGCAAGACGCTCTGACCCTCCGGCCGCGCGCGGCGCCATCGCCGCCATTGTTTCCCGGGGCTCCGGCTTCCGCCCGGAGGGGCCGTGGACTTCAGCCGGGCATAGCCCGGCTCTACCTGGAAACAGGAACGCCGGCTTCACAGCCGGCGTTCCTGCAGCGCGTGGATCCGATCAGGCCTTCTTGATCAGATAATCTTCGACCTTCCTGCCCTTGGAGGTCAGTTCGGCCAACCAGCGCGGCTGTTTGCCACGGCCGGTCCAGGTTTCCTTGCTGTTGGCGGGATTGCGGTACTTCGGTGCTACCTTGCCCAGCTTGCGGCCAGCCGTCTTGGCGGGGGCCTTTGCGGCGGACTTGCGCGCACGCGGGGCCGGTTCGCCGCCAAACAGTTCCTCGATGCTGTAACCCTCGGTCTTGGCCAGCTTGGTCAGCTGTGCACGCACCTTGGTGATCGGGCGACGCTTGGCCACGATGGTCTGCTGCTTCTTGGCGGTGCGGATCAATGCACCCAGCTCGCGGGCGGACAGACCGGTCAGATCAATGCTCATGTAGTGCTCCAGATAATGTGGACAGGGTCTGCCGGTCCGTGGCTGGGGCCAAGGATAATGTGCATTTACTT
>JAFAFF010000312.1 GCA_023423605.1 Pseudomonadota bacterium | reverse complement strand
AACGCAGCATGGCCAGGAAATCCGGGTCGCGGCGGCGTACCGCTTCATCCGGCCGGCCATGTTCGTCCACCTGTTCCACACCAAGCAGGCAATCGCCCAGCGCCTGCGCACGTTCGCGCAACGCGGCCAGCGTATCGCTCTGCACCAGCACATCGGGATTGATGAAGGCCAGCCACGGACTCTGCGAATCAGCAGCGCCCTGGTTGTTGGCCGCAGCGAAGCCGGGATTGTCAGGGTTGGCGATGAAGCGCACGCGACCATCATGGCTGGCATGGCGCTGCACGATCTCCATGGTGTCGTCCAGCGAACCGTTGTCGACCACCCGTATCTCGGCGATATCGCGAGCGTCACGCAGGCGCTGCAGGCAGCGTTCGATGGTGCTGCCGCTCTGGTACGTGACGACGATGGCGACGATGGCCTGGCTCAAGCATCTGGCTCCTGCGGGGACGAGGGCGCGGCGAACAGATCGCCCTGCGCGCGCGGCATTATCGCCTGCCGGTAACGCTCCTGCAGATCATCGCGCGCGGCGCGCAGGGGATCGCGCATCAGGAAATCGGCCAGCCGCGGCGTCCACGCCGGCCAGCGGCTCGCCAGTGCCTCCAGATCGCCGGGCCAATGGCTGCCTTCGCTGTCACGACCGACGAAGGTGGTTTCGCACAGGGCATTGCGCCATCCCAGGCCCGCCATGCGCAGGCCGAGATCGACCAGCGCCGCACTCCAGCCGCCATAACTGTTGATATCCAGGCCGCCGGCACGGCGCCGCGCCGCGCCACGTACCAGCACCGCATGGGTCACCGCCGACGGCAGCTCGGGGTGCTGCACCGGCATGTCGGCACACGCCTGCGCAAGCGGCTGCAGCGGGGCCGGGCAAGGATTGATCTCCCCCAACCGCGGCCAGGCGACGGTGCCGCCGGCATTGCTCCAAGGCGTGGCCGTGGCAATCGACGCATCGCGGGCGAAGCAGGCCTGCAACTGCTCAAGCCAGCCCGGGGCAGGCACGCTGTCCGGCGCCAGCACCGCCACGTCCAGGCCATCGCAGGCCCGCAGCATTTCGTCCAGGTGGGCCGCTTCGCCCAGCGGTCGCGCGCGGCGCGTGTATTCGGCCTGCAGCGGTGTATGCGCCAGCCAGTGCTCTATCACGGACTGTGCGCGCGGGCCGGCCTGTGCGTCGTCAGCCAGCCAGATGGACGTGCCTGCCGCGGTACCGGCATCCAGCGCCGCCAGGCAGCGGTCCAACGCTGCGTCATCGACGCCCAACGGCAACAACACGATCGCTCCCATCCCGCCCCCGGCCCGTGGTCGTGCACGGTGGGCAGTGGCGCCCACCGCGTGCGCCCCCAGCGTATCAAGGCACGCGGTCCCTGCGCGACCGCGGCTGTCGCATCAGCGCTTCGGACGCGGCGCGTTGATCGGCTCCATTGCCCTGAAGCGGCGGCTGTACTCATCGGTGAGCTGGCGCGATTCCTGACCATTGCGGACGATGGTGGGTGTGAGCAGCACGATCACTTCCGAACGCCGGCTGTTGCGGGTCTTGCTGCCGAACAGGGCGCCGACCACCGGGATGCGGCTCAGGCCGGGAATGCCGCTGTGGCCATCGGTGCCGCTGTCGGTGATCAACCCCGCCAGCATGATGGTGTCGCCACTCTGTATGGCCGCTTCGGTTGCCAGCTTGCGGGTGGAAATGCGCGGATTGCAGTTGCTTTCCTGCGGGTTGCAATCCCTGGGAATGTCCTCGGCGCTGCTGACTTCCTGCACGATATCCATGAACACCGTGCCATCACGGGTCACCCGCGGACGCACCTTGAGGATGACGCCGGTTTCGATGTACTGCACTTGGCTGTAGCTGCTGGTACCCAGGCCGGTGTTGACGGTGGTGGTGTTGATCGGCACCTTGTCGCCCACGTTGAGGGTGGCTTCGGCATTGTTGCGCACGAAGATGGAGGGCGTCTGCAGCAGCCGCAGGTCGGTCACCTTGTCCAGCGCACTGACCACTGCGGCCGCGTTGCGGCCGAGGAACGTCCAGCCCAGCCCGCTGCTGCCGGTGATCGCGCCGGCGTAAGTACCCCATACATCGCGACCGGCAGCATTGGGCAAGCGCGCGTCGCCTCCGTTGGTATAGGGCGCATTCTGGACGGCGTTCTCGAAGTACCAGTTGACGCCATAGCTCAGTTCGCCGGTAAGGGCCACTTCGGCCACCTGCGCTTCGATGTGCACCTGCATGGGCATCACGTCCAGCTTCTCGATGACCTCGCGGATGGAGCGCCAGGCCTGCGGTGTCGCCCGCACCAGCAGCGCATTGGTCTCTTCCACCGCCGACACGCCTACCCGGTCGCCGGCCACCTCCAGGCTGACGCTGGCGTTGCCGGACTGCCGTTGCGGCAGGCTCATGCCGCCGCTGCCCTGGCTGCTGGTGCTTCCGGCAAGGCCGCCGGAACCGCTGTTGAACGTGCTGTCCTGTCCGCCGCTGTCCAGCCCTTCGCCGTCGATGCGCGTACTGCGGCCACCGGGTGCCAGCGAAGCGCCGCTGTCGCCACTGCGGCCTTCACTGCCGAAGGTCTCCGCCAGCCGTTCGGCCAGGTCGCGCGCCTTGATGTAGCGCAGTTCGTAGGAAAACAGCCGGGCGGCGCCGCCAGCGGTATCGATGCGGTCCAGCCACTGCTGGATCTGGTCCAGATAGCGCACCTGCGGGGTGATCACCAGCACCGCATTGGCATTTTCCAGCGGCAGGAAGCGCATCATGCCGGCGCTGGGTGTCTTGCTGTCCGCGCCGAAGATCTTCTCCAGGTCCGCGGCCACCTGCTCGGCCTTGCCGGACTGGATGGGAAACACGCCGACCGACATGCCCGACAGCCAGTCGACATCGAATATCTCCACCGTGCGCAGGTAATTCTCCAGCTCCGTGCGCGTGCCTCCCAGGGTAATGACGTTGCGGCCGCTGTCCACGTTGACGATGGCGTTGGGGCGGGCGTAGGGCTCCAGTACCTTCTTCATTTCCTCGGCGGAAATGTACTGCAGCGGCACCACGCGCACCTCGAAACCGCGTGCGCTGGCGGCCGGCGCGGTGCTTGGCGCGACGGTGCCGGCCAATGCCTGGTCGGCGGCAACGATGTTGTAGCGGCCACCGCTGTACACCATGCGTGCGTTGTTCCAGCCCAGCACCATTTCCAGCAGGTTGAGCGCCTGCGCGCCGGACACCGGCTTGGGGGTGGCCAGCGTCACCGTGCCCTGCACGCCTGGCGCGATGACATAGTTCTGGCCCAGCAGGTCGCCCAGGATCGCCTTGACCACCGCATGCAGCGATTCGCCTTCGAAATTGAACGTGGCGTCACCGCTGCGGGCCTGCGCCAGCGACGGTACCGGCGACGCCGCAGCGCCACGATTGATGACCGTGCCCGAACCGCGGCGGATCACCGCCTTCGGGCCCGTGGCGTCCTCCTCGACCACCGCCTGCGCCGGCGTCTCCACGCCGGTGCCGAAACGTGCATCGCGGCGTACATCCGGGGTCGGCACGGTGGTGCAGCCGACCAGCAGGGCCACGACGAACGAGCAGGATAGGAAACGCAGGTTCATGCTTTCACTCTAAGGGTTGGCGGCGCCACCGGGGGGTGGCGTCGACTGGCTTTGTTGCTGCTTCAGCTGCTCACGACGAGCGCGGATCCGTTCGCGGATCTCGCGCATCCTTTCTTCACTGGGCCCCTGGTTGGGGGCCGCTGGCGCATCCGCTGCGGGCGCTGCCGGCGGCACGGCCTGCTGCCGTTCGCCGACAGCGGCACGCCCGGACGGCTGCGATGGCGGCTGCACGGGTGCGACGAAGCCGGCCTGCGGCGCACGCGGATCGCGCAGCTGTGTCGGCGGCTCGCCGCCCTGGCCATCGAACACCGCCAGCTCCAGCACCTGTGCGCCGTCCGGGCCCAGCACGGTGGCCCGGCGCGGTTCCAGCGCCAGCAGTTGCCATCCTTCCACCGCTTCACCGTTCAGGCGCAACCGCAGGGAACGATCCTGTTCGCTGGTCAGCGTTGCCATGCCGAAGTCCCCGGCCAGCAACACGCCGGTCAGCCGCAGCGTGGCATGGGTCGCAGCCTCCGGGCCGCCGAGACGGAACGGATGCGGACGACGATCGGTGGCGAATACCGGCCGTTCGGTAACAGCGGCAAAGCTGCCCGGCGCGATCATCGCATCCGGTACGGCCGCCGCCAGCGATGGCAAGGACGGATGGACGATGCCGCTCGCGTCGCGGGGAGAAACCTGCTTTCCCAGGCCCAGCAGGGTTGCCAGCCAGAACAGCGCGGCCAGCACCGCCAGGCCCAGCAGGATCGCCACGCGCGCACCCGGACGGTCAGCCTTCATCGCTGCCTCCTTCGCTTGCGCCAGCGGCACCCGCATCAACGTCGTCCAGCGGCGGGGATGGCTGCTCCGCCTCGTCCGGCAACGCGTCCGGCACATGCGCTGGCGGCAGCACCGGCACCGTCGTGGCAGATGCCGGCTGCAGGTAACCGACCAGTTCGAAGGAGGCATCCAGACCGGTACCCGACTCGTCCGGCGATTGCTGGAAACGCTGCGCCAACAGGTTGAGGTTTTCGACGAACAAGCGGGGCGTTCCGGTTTCCAGTGCATGCAGCACGGTGGCCATTTCATCCACGCCGCAGCGCAGGCGGACCTGCATGGCCACCCGCGTGTAGGCGGCATCGCTGCGGTTGTCCGGCATGGGCGTGCGGTTGCTTACCACGCAGGCGCGATTGCCCGGGCTGGCCGCCAGCACCACCTCCTGCACGCGCGCACCCAGCGCTGCCGCCGCGCCTTCGGCGGTGGATTCGGGCAGGAAGCCGGGCCGCTGGCGCAGGCTGTCGCGCACCTCATGCAGGCGTGCCTGTACCTGCGGTTGCTGGTCCAGCTGCGCCTGCACGCGTTGCTGGCGTTCCTGCAGGGCGATGATTTCCTGGTCGATGGCACGCCAGGGCACCGTGAACCACGGATGCACCAGCAGCAGGTAGCCCAGCGCGAGCACCGCCAGCAGCAGGGCCAGCGCCAGCCAGCGGTCACGGGCGGTCGGTGGCATCGGCATCGGCCGCCTCCTTCGCATCGATGGCCGGGGCACTGGTCGTGCCGGAAGGTGCCGCCATCGGCCGCAGCGTCGCTGTCATCGTGAAACGGTCGCGGCCACCGGCGGTGCCATCGGCCTGCAGCACACCGGTCAGGTTGACCCGCTGCCACAGCGGCGAAGGCTGCAGCAGCGGCACCAGCTGGTTGGCCTCGCGGCTCAGGCCGATCAGCTGCAACTGGTCCTTTTCCATACCCATCTTTTCCAGATAGGTGCCATCGGGCAGCAACCGGCTCAGTTCGTTCCACACCGCCAGCGTGGGCGGACGTTGTGCGCGTTGTGCTTCCAGGAACGAGGCGCCGTCCACCAGTGCCTGCAGCTGGGCACGCTCATCGGCCACGCCACGCGCGCTGCGGGCATTGCGCTCCACCTCGCTGCGCAGCACATCGGCAGCGCGTTCGCGGTTGTCCAGCAGCTTTCCGCCCGCCAGTACCAGCATGACAACCGTCGCGAAGGCCAGCAGCAGCTCCATGCGCCGCTGTGGATTGCGCGTGCGCTGGCGCTGCGCCACCGGCAGCAGGTTGACCTGCAGCGGCGTGCCGCTGGCGTCCATCACATCGACACCGCTCACCGCGTCGGCCCAGCTGCCGACGGCGTGCCGCCACTGTTCCAGGCGCGCCAGCGGCAGCACCACCAGTTCGGCATCGAACTGCTCGGCCGATATCGTGTCCAGCGAACGCACGTCGAAGGTGACCTGGCTGGCATTGAAGGGTGTCTGCCTGTCGATCTCGAAGGCCAGCACATCGCGCAGGCGGTCGGCGGCCGCGGCTGGCAGGCGCAGGGTGCGCCGCAGCACTTGGTCGGCAGGCAGCAGCCAGAAACGCGACAGGCGATGCAGGCGGGGCTCCAGCACCTGGGCCAGTGCAGCCACGTCGCAGGGCCAGGATAACTGCGCGACATCGGTACGCAGATTGTCCACCTCGCGAATGAGCCGCAGGTGGTCCTGCTCCACCTGCAGCAACAGGCGCGCCGGCGCCCAGCCGAGCGCCCACTGCCAGCGCGCCGGCAGCCAGGCGAGCAACGAGGTGCGCCACCAGCGCAGGAAATGGCCGGCGCGCGGGGCGAGCTGCCCGGCCACCTGCCTGAATCCGTCCTGCCACGCTGTCATTGCGACGTCATTCCCTGCTCCCATTGAAGCACTGTGTAGGCCTG
>JAFAFF010000323.1 GCA_023423605.1 Pseudomonadota bacterium | reverse complement strand
GGTCAGCACTTCGCTGGTCACCGCTTCCACCGGGATCTTCTGCTCGATGTAGGCCTCGATGTCCGGCAGGCTCATTGCATAGCGTTCGCACGCGAAGCTGATGGCATCGCCTTCTTCGCCCAGGCGCGCGGTGCGACCGATGCGGTGCACGTAGTCTTCGGCATCGAACGGCAGGTCGTAGTTGTAGACGTACTTGATGCCATCGATGTGCAGGCCACGCGCGGCCACGTCGGTGGCCACCAGGATTTCCAGCTGGCCCTTCTGGAAGCGGTTCAGCAGGCTCTCGCGCTTCTTCTGCGGCACGTCGCCGGACAGCACGCCAACGCGGTAGCCGCCCTTTTCCAGCGCCCGGGCAACCCGCTCGACGAACACCTTGGTGTTGACGAACACCATCGTGCGCGCGCCTTCACTGCGCGACAGCAGGCCCAGCAGCAACGGGATCTTTTCTTCGTCTGCCGGGAAGTAGATGCGCTGGCGCACCCGCGCGGCGGTGATGGATTCGGTTTCCACCACCAGCTTCTGCGGCTCGTTCATGTGTTCGTAGGCCAGTTCCAGCACGCGGTGGCTGAGCGTGGCGCTGAACAGCAGCGTCTGCCGCGTGGTGCGCTCGGGCATGCGGCGCAGCAGGAAGCGGATGTCCTTGATGAAGCCCAGGTCGAACATGCGGTCGGCTTCATCCAGCACGCAGATCTCGCAGGCATGCAGCGAGACCACCTTGTGCTGCTTGACGTAGTCGATCAGGCGGCCCGGGGTGGCGATGATCACGTCCACGCCCTGCTGCAGGATCTCACGCTGCTTGTCGTAATCCACCCCGCCATAGACCAGCGCGAAGCGCAGGCCGAGATCCGAACCGAACTTCACGGCATCCTTGTGGATCTGGATGGCCAGTTCGCGGGTCGGGGCAAGGATCAGCGCGCGCGGGTCCTCCGGCTTGCGGTCGGCCAGCGCGGGACGGCTGAGGAGGCGATTCACCACCGCCACCAGGAAGGCCAGCGTCTTGCCGGTGCCGGTCTGTGCCTGGCCGGCGACATCGCCACCGGCAAGGGCGACCGGCAGGGTCAGGGCCTGGATGGGAGTGCAGCGGGTGAATCCGGCTCCTTCAAGACCGGCCTGCAGGGCCGGGTGCAGATCGAAGGAGGAAAAGGTCAAATCGGTCAGCGGTTTGTCGCTCATGGGTCCGTCTTGGTCTGGCCGCCACCTGGAATCGGCGGCTCGGCATCGTCTGGGGGCTCCGTCGCAAACTGCGGCCCCTGCGGCGGGTCGGCGGGCACGGAACCCGGGGGTTCGCTCACGCCGCTCAATGGCGCAGTTTAGCGCACTCGCGTCGACAATCCGGAATGTGCCATCTCACAGCATCCCGAGACGCTTTACCTGGCCGCCCTTCATTCACCCGGACGCTGGTTGAACCGCCACGCCGATGCCGCTGGCATTCCGCCGCTGGCATCCCCATTCCCTCAGGAACAGTGAAATCCGACACATACCGCGCTTCGCCGCGATCACGATACGCTGGGTTCCAGCGGGTCCCTGATGCCGTCCTGCAATAGGCGTAAACTGCCGGCCGAGAGCGTCCAGGCATCCCTCCGAACGCACCGTGGTCCTCCACCAGGCAACGACAAGGGCCACGCCACTCTGGCCAGGCCCAGTCATCCTTCCGGCAGCTGCCGGATGCACCCAAAGACGAGAAACCAAGATGAGCGACAAGGTTGTACATGTAAGCACCGCTGACTTCGAAAACACGGTACTGAACTCCAGCGAGCCGGTACTGGTCGATTTCTGGGCCGAATGGTGCGGGCCCTGCAAGATGATCGCCCCGGCACTGGACGAACTGGCCGATGCCTACGAAGGCCGCGCCAAAGTGGTCAAGGTCAATGTGGACCACGAGCGCGAGCTGGCGGCGAAGTACCACGTCCGTTCCATCCCTTACCTGGTCGTCTTCAAGGGCGGCGAGAAGGTCGGCGAGCAGATCGGCGCGGTAGGCAAGGCCCAGCTGGCAGGCCTGCTGGACAAGGCGCTGGCCTGATTCTTCCTGCCTGGGCCCGCCAACCGGGCAGGGGTGGCCCGTGCGCCGCCCGTCCCGTGGCGGCCGGCAGCCCGGTTGCACGGCGGTAACGCGCCGCCGCCCGCCGGAAGGGCCGTCGCTGGAATGCGGCGGCTCCGCCCTGCATGAACGCATGCGCCGTCCCCCTCTTGCGCGGCGCGGCGCGGCGATGATAGTGTCGATACATCCGGCCGCGTTCGCGTGCCGCACCTCTGGATGCAGTTCCCTCCAGACCCCTTTCCCTTCGTTCGCCGCCCCAGCGGGGCGCTCGCACCTTCAAGCGAGGAATTACGCTCTTGTCCGATAACACTTCCGAAACCGGCAGCGCCGACGCGCCCGCCGAGAAGCGCGTGCGCAAGCCCCGCGCAAGCAAGGCGGCCACTCCGGCCGCTGCCGAAACCAGCGCTCCAGCGCAGCCCAACCTGCCGCTTGCAGCCGCGCCCGAGGCGCCGGCGCCGGCCGCTCCGCCCGCCCCTTCTCCGGCCCCCGCGGCCAGTGTGCCTGCCGCTGAACCCGCCGCTGCCCCCAAGGGTGGCAGCGAAGGCGAAGCACGCGATGCCGGCCAGGGCCGTCCGCAGCAGAACAACCAGAACAACCAGAACAACCAGGGCAGCAACCCGCAGAACAACGCCGGTGGCCAGCACCAGGGCCCCTACCAGGGCAACCAGCAGGGCCAGGGCAATCGCCGCGACCGCTTCCGCAACCGTCGCGACCGCGACCGCAACCGTGGCCGCGATGACGGCCTGCCGCAGGACAGCAACGAACAGCAGTCGTTCGTGCCGCGCCAGCAGCCGAATGTGCCGGAAGGCTTTCCGGTCTATTCGCTGAGCGACCTCAAGCGCATGCCGGCGCAGAAGCTGCTGGAAATCGCCGAGCAGCTGCAGATCTCCGAAGGTGTCGCCCGTGCCCGCAAGCAGGATGTCATCTTCGCCCTGCTGAAGGTGCTGACCCGCCATGGCGATGGCGTGGCTGCCGATGGCGTGCTGGAAATCCTGCCGGACGGCTTCGGCTTCCTGCGCGCGGCCGAAGCCAGCTATCTGGCCGGCCCCGACGATACCTACATCTCGCCCAGCCAGATCCGCCGCTTCAACCTGCGCACCGGCGACCACCTGTCCGGCCGCATCCGCTTCCCGAAGGATGGCGAGCGTTACTTCGCGCTGTCCATCGTGGACACCATCAACGGCGAACCGCTGGAAGCGTCGAAGAACAAGGTGCTGTTCGAGAACCTGACCGCCCTGTTCCCGCGCCGCCGCTTCACCCTGGAGCGCGGCAACGGCTCGTCCGAAGACATCACCGGCCGCATCCTCGACCTGATGGCGCCGCAGGGCAAGGGCCAGCGCTCGCTCATCGTTTCCCAGCCGAAGGCGGGCAAGACGATGATGATGCAGCAGGTGGCGACGGCCATCACCACCAACCATCCGGACGTGCACCTGATCGTGCTGCTGATCGACGAGCGGCCGGAAGAAGTGACCGAAATGCAGCGCACCGTGCGCGGCGAAGTCATCAGCTCCACCTTCGACGAGCCGGCCGCGCGCCATGTGCAGGTCGCCGAGATGGTGATCGAGCGTGCCAAGCGCCTGGTCGAACACAAGAAGGACGTGGTGATCCTGCTGGATTCCATCACCCGCCTGGCGCGTGCCTACAACAACGTCGTGCCCAGCTCCGGCAAGGTGCTCACCGGTGGCGTGGATGCCAATGCCCTGCACCGCCCCAAGCGCTTCTTCGGTGCCGCGCGCAACGTGGAAGAAGGCGGCAGCCTGACCATCATCGCCACTGCGCTGGTCGATACCGGCAGCAAGATGGACGAGGTGATCTACGAAGAGTTCAAGGGCACCGGCAACAGCGAAGTGCACCTGAGCCGTCGCATCGCTGAAAAGCGCGTGTTCCCGGCCATCGACATCAACCGTTCGGGCACCCGTCGCGAAGACCTGCTGATCGAACCGGAACTGCTGCAGAAGATCTGGATCCTGCGCAAGCTGCTGCATCCGATGGATGAAATGGCCGCAATGGAATTCCTGCTGGACAAGATGAAGAACACCAAGTCCAACGACGAGTTCTTCGG
>JAFAFF010000319.1 GCA_023423605.1 Pseudomonadota bacterium | reverse complement strand
GTGTTCGGCCATGCGCTGATGGAACAGGCGCTGCTGCGGGGCGCCTGCTGGTCGGCAAATGCCTGGTGGTGCAGGGCGGGGATGACGCGGCCTGCATCGCGCAGGTGTCCAAGGCGATTGCCGAAGGGCGTGTGCTTGCCGATCCGTTGCAGTTGCGGCCGTTGCCGTTGGCGGGAATTCCGGGTTGGCACGCGGACCAGACAAGCGCGTTTCATGCGAATTCGGCTTATTTCCGTCCGCTGCGCGAAGGACGTGTCTACCCTCCACCGATGCGTGCCATGTAGAGCGGGGCTCTGCCCCGCTGCGCGGTGCAGCATCAGCCGGGCAGAGCCCGGCGCTACCCGGGGTTGTACGCCACGCTGACCACGGCGAAGGTGTGGCGGCCACCGGGCAGCTGCACCTCGAACTCATCGTCCACGTGCTTTTTCAGCACGGCCCGCGCCAGCGGGGAATCGATGCTGATCCAGCCTGCGCCTGCATCGGTCTCGTCCGGGCCGACGATGCGATAACGGCTTGCCTCACCGCTGTCCACGTTTTCCAGTTCCACCCACGCACCGAAGAACACGGCCTGCGGATCGCTGGGCTCGCCGTCCACCACGCGCAACGCTTCCAGGCGCTTGCTGAGGTAACGCACGCGCCGGTCGATCTCGCCCAGCTGCTTCTTGCGGTAGGTGTATTCGGCGTTTTCCGAACGGTCGCCCTCGGCCGCCGCTGCCGCCAGTGCCCTGACCACGTCGGGCCGGCGCACGCGCCACAACTCCTCCAGTTCAGCCTTCAGGCGCGCGTGGCCGGACGAGGTGATCAGGGCGGTGCTCTTCTCTGCGGGGGGACGCCAGCGGGACATCTGCGATTCTCTGCGGGACTGCGATCGGACAGGTTACGCGGTCAACGGCCTTCGGCCGTCGCCCGGCTAGCGTTTTCCGCCGAAGATGCTACCCAGGATGCCGCGCACGATCTGGTTGCCAAGCTTCGTGCCCACCGTGCGGGTGGTCTGTTTTGCCATGGTTTCAATCATGCCCTGGCGACGCCTGGTGCCGAAGATGGCGTCCTTGATGGACTGGCCGAAGCCGCCGGCCTGGTCGTCGTCCTGCTGGCGCGTACGCGCCTTCGGCGTCTCGGTCTTCTCAACGACCTTCTGGGCCCGTTGCGCCAACAGTTCGGCCGCTGATTCGCGGTTGACTGCCGTGTCATAGCGCATGCCCACCGGGCTGCCGGCACGGACCTGCGCGCGTTCGGCATCGGTGGCCGGGCCCATCCGGCAGCGTGGCGGTGCGATCAGCGTCTGTTGCACCGGCATCGGCACGCCCTTGTCCTGCAGCGTGGAAACCAGCGCTTCGCCGGTTCCCAGCTGGCCAAGGACGCGCGCCACGTCCAGCTTCGGATTGGGCACGAAGGTTTCGGCCGCGGTCTTCACCGCCTTCTGGTCGCGCGGTGTAAACGCACGCAGCGCGTGCTGCACGCGGTTGCCGAGCTGGCCGAGGATGTTGGCCGGCACGTCGTCGGGAAACTGCGAACAGAAATACACGCCCACGCCCTTGGAGCGGATCAGCCGTACCACCTGCTCGATGCGCTGCACCAGCGAAGGTGCAGCATCGTTGAACAGCAGGTGTGCCTCGTCGAAGATGAAGACCAGCTTCGGCTTTTCCAGGTCGCCCACTTCGGGCAGGGTTTCGAACAGTTCCGACAGCAGCCACAGCAGAAAGGTGGAATAGAGGCGGGGGCGCAGTACCAGCTGGTCCGCGGCCAGGATGCCGATCACCCCGCGCCCCTCATGGTTCACCCGCATCAGGTCAGCCAGTTCCAGGGCAGGCTCGCCGAAGAAGGCTTCGCCGCCCTCCTGCGACAGGCGCAGCAGGGCGCGCTGGATCGCGGCGACGGACTGCGCGCTGACCAGTCCGTATTCGGTGGAGATGTCCTTGCGTTCTTCGGCCACCAGGCCAAGCAGCGCACGCAGATCGTCCAGGTCCAGCAACAGCAGGCCACGGTCGTCGGCCAGCTTGAACACGATGTCCAGCACGCCGGCCTGGGTGTCGCTCAGTTCCAGGATGCGCGAAGCCAGGGTGGGGCCCATCTCGCTGACCGTCGTGCGCACCGGGTGGCCGAGCTTGCCGTACAGGTCCCAGAAGATGGTCGGGCTGGCGGCCGGCGCGTAATCGGCCACGCCGATCTGCGCGGCGCGCGCCAGCAGGCCGTCATCACCCATGCCGGGCACCGCCAGGCCGGAAACGTCGCCTTTCACGTCGGCCAGAAATACCGGTACGCCGATCCGCGAAAAGCCTTCGGCCAACGTCATCAGGGTCACCGTCTTGCCGGTGCCCGTCGCACCGGCGACCAGTCCATGGCGGTTGCCCAGCTTCGGCAGCAGAGTCACGGGGACATCGTCGGTGATGCCTTTGCCGAGCAGAATGGGGTCCATGGTCCAGCCTTCGGGTGATGAATGGGCTCAATGTTAACCGGCGGCGTGGCCTGCGGCTGCGCCGGGTTGCCCCGACCTTGGCGGCACCGCTACTCTGCCTGCCTGTTTCGCACACAGTGCCAAAAATGTCCGTTCCTGTCCTGCTTGCTCGCGGCTTGCCCGTCCTGGCTGTCGCCAGCCTGCTTGTCGCTGTTCCCGATGCCCATGCGCAACGTGTTTCCGCCCGCGACCGCGCGAAGGCCGAGGCCCTGGAACAGCGCATGGGGGCGGCGGAGAAACGCTATACCGACGCACTGGTGCGGGTCGCCAATGCGGATCCCAAGGGCAGCAGCGAGGCCGATGCGGCGCTGGAGGACATGGAGGATGTGCTGAGTGCGTGCGTGGGCCAGAAGGGCTGCCAGGTGAGCACCCTGCTGGCGACCTACAAGCGGCTGCTCAAGCGTGATGCCGATGCCGAAGGTGATGACGGCGTGGCCGATGAGGCCGGTGATGCCCTGCAGGCCGATCCCGACCATATCGGTCCGTTGACCGCCGATGTACCCGAAGCGGCACGTGCCGCTGCGCTGCTGAACGACAAGAGGCATGCCTTCGACAACATGGTGGAGTACAACCCGGCCATCCAGGCGGGCATCCGCCGCTGGCTGACCGACATGCGCCCGGCGCTGCTGACCAGCTACGAGAACTACCAGAACCTGCGTGCGGTGATGTGGCCGGAATGGGAGAAGCGCGGCCTGCCCGAAGCATTGCTGTTCGGCATCATGGCCAAGGAGTCCAACGGACGCGTACATGCCTCCTCGCGCGCTGGCGCCGCCGGGCTCATGCAGTTCATGCCGGCCACCGGCCGCCGCTTCGGGCTGGGCGAGGATGGCACCGGCTTCGATACCCGTTTCGATCCACGCAGCGCCGCCGAAGCCAGCGCCACCTATCTCAACGAACGCCTGCGCCAGCTCAACAACAACGTGGAACTGTCGCTGGCCGGTTACAACGGCGGCGAAGGCCGTGCGGCGCGCGTGTTCAACCAGAGCGCCGGGCAGGGATTCTGGGTGGACAGCGTGTACAGCCAGTTCCCGTCCGAAACCAAGGACTACGTGCCGATGGTGATCGCCGCGGCGTGGATATTCCTGCACCCGCAGCAGTACGGCGTGGAGTTCCCGAAGATCAGCGCGCAGCCGGCAACGGTGCGGTTGGCGAAGTCCACCACCATCTATGAGCTGACCATCTGCCTGGGCAGCCATGGCACGCGCGATGGCTACATGCGCGCGCTGCGCAATCTGAATCCCCGCTACGAGGCCGATGGCTGGATTCCGGCGGGTACGCTCATCAATGCCACCACGCGCATCGCCGGGCTGTATGCGCGCAATTGCGTCAGCGGTCCGCGTGCGGACCTGGCGCGCACCCTGATCACCGCCGATCTCAACGCGGCCATCGTACGACCCAGTGCAGCCAGCTATACCGGCAATGTGGCGGTGGGTGGCGTGGTGCCGGTGGCCGCTGCGGCGGCTGGCAGCGTGCCGGCGCCGGTGGCCGTACCGCGCCCGGTGGCACCGCGGCCCGCGGCGGCGACCCGGCCGGTACGCAGCCACACGGTCGGCAAGGGCGAGACGCTGGGCAGGATCGCCGCGAAGTTCAAGTGCGACGTGCCTGTGCTGGCACGCGCCAATGGCCTGAAGGCGCCCGCGTACAGCCTGCGCCAAGGCCAGGTGCTGAAACTGCAGGGCTGCGGGAGCTGACGCGCGGACTTCTGCGGAAGTTGGCGATACCCCGCAGGGGACGACACCTCTGCATGGCGTGATGGCCGATGGGGAGGGCTGGTGCTGAGAGCCGGTGGAGAATGCTGATGCTGACAGCTGATGGAGATGCTGACAGCTGATGGTTGATGCTGAAAGCTGGTGGGTGACGACCGCTGGTCGTCACATTGGCGGCCGGAATCACCACCCGGAACGCCGCCATCCGTCATGCGGCAACGCGACCCGGCACGCCCGTCAGGTCAGGTCAGGTCGCGCAGGTTCAGGCGACGCAGGGTGGGGTTCTTCCATGCAGTGATGCCGGCCACGCTGAGTACCGCGAAACCGCCCAGTACCACGGCGGGCACCAGGCCCAGCAGATGCGCCATCGTGCCGGCATAGAACGCGCCCAGCTCGTTGGACGAGCTGATGAAAATGCCGTTGATCGATGACACGCGACCACGCATTTCCTCCGGCGTGGCCAACTGCAGGATGGTCGAGCGCACCACCACCGACACGCCGTCGAAGGCGCCATAGAACAACAGGATCGCCGCTGACAGCCAGAAATGCTGCGACAGGCCGAAGCCGATCACGCACAGCCCGAAACCGGCCACCGCGCCCAGCAGCACGCGGCCGGCATGCTTGTGCAGCGGATGGCGCGCCAGCCACAGCCCCACCGCGATGGAGCCCAGCGCTGGCGCCGCGCGCAGGATGCCCAGACCTTCGGGGCCGTGACGCAGGATGTCCTGCAGGAATGCCGGCAGCATCGCCACCACGCCCCCCAGCAGCACCGAGAACATGTCCAGCGCCATCGCACCGACCATGATGCGGTTGCCCACGACGAACCTGGCGCCCTCGGCGATGCTGCGGAAGATGGGGGCGGCGGGGCCTTCATGTACCGGCTCGCTGACTTTCAGGGTGGCCAGGCAGGCCATCGCCACCAGCGCGAATACGGTGGCCACGCCGTAGGAGACGTCCTTGCCACCCCAGCCGACCAGGAAGCCGCCGAGGGCCGGGCCGATCACCATGCCGGCCTGGAAGAACACACTGCCCACGCCCGCTCCGCGCGCGTACTGGCCGCGTTCAAGCACGCGCGCGAACAGCGCGTTGTAGATCGGCGAGAGAAACGCACGCACCATGCCGGTCAGTGCGATGGCCGCATAGATGGGCCATACACCGTGGAAGGGCAGCCAGCCCAGCGTCACCGCGCAAAGTACCAGCGCCGTGGCGACCAGACCGGCGCAGGCCAACATGCCCAGCCGGCGGCGCGGCAGGTGGTCAACCAGGTAACCGGCGAACGGCGCCACGCAGAAGAACGGCAGCACCTCGGCCAACCCGACCAGGCCCAGCGAGAACGGGTTGCGGGTGACTTCATAGATATGCCAGCCGACAGTGACTGCCACCACCTGGTAGGAAAGCATGGCGAAGATGCGGTAGGCCAGCAGCCGGGTGAAACCCGGGCGGCCCAGCAGCGCACGTACGCTTTCGTCGCTGGGAACGGCCGCGTTCACGAGGCGTCGTGCTGCAGCTGCGCCTGTGCGGTCTCACGGATGAAGGCGAGCATGGCGGCCACGCCGTTGCTGCGCGTGGGCGACAGATGGCGGGCCAGGCCGATATCCTGGATATAGGTCGGTTCGGTGGCGAGGATTTCCGCGGCGCTGCGACCGGAATACACGCGCAGCGCCAGGAAGATCAGTCCGGAAACAATCGCCGAATCGCTGATCGCGTGGAAGCGCAGTGTTTCCGCATTGCCCTCCGGGACGATCCACACCATCGACTGGCAGCCCAGCAGGCGGTGCTCCTCGCTCTTCCAATCCTCCGGGAAGGACGGCAGCTTGCGGCCGAGGTCGATCAGGTACTGGTAGCGTTCGGACCAGTCGGCGAAGAACGAGAATTCATCGGCGATGGCTGCCTGCGCTTCGGCGGCGGTAGGTTCGAGCGGGAAAGGGGAGTCGGTCATTTCATTCTTCTGGTAAGGGGGTGCCAGCGGCCCGGGAAGCGCCGCGGCAGGGGCGGCTACGAACGCTTCCTTATCCAGCGCACGCCCTGGGCGGTGTCTTCCAGCACGATGCCTTCGGCGGCGAGCTGGTCGCGCAGGGCGTCGGCACGGGCGAAATCACGCGATTGCTTTGCAGCGGTGCGTTCATCGATCAATGCCTGGATGCGTGCGTCGTCATCGCCATGGCCGGCCGCCGTGCCGAACCACTGTGCCGGGTCCTGCTGCAGGAGCCCCAGCGCCAGGCCGGCGCCCAGCAGTTCGCCCTTCAGCCGGGCCTGGGTCGCGGCATCCGTTGCCCGGCGCGCCTCGCCGGCGATACGTGCCAGTTCGGCCAGTGCCAGCGGCGTGTTGAGATCATCGTCCAGCGCCTCTTCCACGGCCGTGGGTATCACCGCGCTGGCCGATACGGGGGCCAGGTCGCGCAGCGTGCCGTAGAGGCGGTCCAGGGTGCGGGCGGCCTGTTCCACCACTGCGTCCGACCAGTCCAGCGGCTGCCGGTAATGTGCCGACAGCAGCGCCAGGCGCAGCGCTTCGGGTGGATGCTGGCGGACCAGGTCGTGCACGCGCTCGATGTTGCCCAGCGACTTGCTCATCTTGGCGCCACCGAAGTTCAGCATGCCATTGTGCAGCCAGAAGCGCGCGAACACCTTGCCGCCGTGCGCGCATTCGCTCTGCGCGATCTCGTTCTCATGATGCGGGAACTGCAGGTCCACGCCGCCGGCATGGATGTCGATGGTGTCGCCCAGGTGGGCGGCGGCCATCGCCGAACATTCGATGTGCCATCCCGGCCGGCCACGTCCCCAGGGCGATTCCCAGCCCGGCAGGTCGTCGCTGGAGGGCTTCCAGAGCACGAAGTCGCCCGGGTCGCGCTTGTAGGGCGCCACGTCCACGCGCGCGCCGGCGAGCATTTCCTCCGGGTCGCGGCGCGACAGCCTGCCATAGCCGTCGAAGGTGGCCACGGCGAACAGTACGTGGCCATCGGCCGCGTAGGCGTGGCCGCTTTCCCCCAGTTGCCCGATCATGGCGATGATCTGCGGCATGTGCGCGGTGACTTCCGGTTCGATGTCCGGCGGCAGCACGCCCAGCGCTGCCATGTCCTCGCGGTAGGCGGCGGCGAAGCGGTCGGTGATGGTGTGGATGGGCACGCCCTGTTCGCGCGC
>JAFAFF010000308.1 GCA_023423605.1 Pseudomonadota bacterium | reverse complement strand
CCTCCACCACGATGCGGCCCTGGCCCCCCAGGTAGCGCGCCAGCGTGCGCCGCCCGGCCGGGGTCAGCAGCGCATGCGGCGAATCGGCCGTAACCTGGCCGCGGGCCTCGTCCACCATCTGCTGCAGCAGCATCCACTGGGCGGCACGTGACTGCCCGGTCAGTTCCGCAGCCGCCGCCCCCAGGCGCAGGTACAAGGCACGTGGGCCGATCGGATCGGCGCTGCCGTCCAACCGCACCACGCCGCCCTGGCCGGCCACGAAGCCGCCGCCGGTATGGGCGCCCAGCGCGGTGAAACCGATGCCTTCCACGCGCGCCACCGGTACCAGCACGGATGCCGGGTTGTAGGCCAGGGTGACGTCGAACTCCGGTCGCAACGGCTGCTGGCCGATCTGCAGCGTGCTGTCCACCGTGCTCTGCTCGCCGGATACCTCTTCAATGCCGATCTCGGTGATGCCGCCGAACAGCGCCGGCGTCAGTGGATGCCCACCGGCTTCAACCACCGGTATGCCGGCGGGCACCGGCAGCGCCGGGCCAACGGCCTGGATGAGGCCGCCGCGCACCAGCACATCGGTGTTGTCCAGGCTGCCACGCGCGCTGGCGGTATGCACCGTGGCATTGCGGATGAGCACATCCTGCGCGGCAAGCGGCATCGCGATGCCGGCCAGCACGGCCAGCGTTACAACGCGGATGCCCAGGCGGCTGCGTCTGGCGACGGACCGATCACGCGTCATCAGTGCACCTCCTGGCCAAGGCGGAAATCGGACACCGGCTTGCCGGTGGTCGTGCTGCGTTCGTAGTAGGGATAGCCATCGATGAACACCTGGTCGGCCAGCGCATAGGAGCTGAAGGGATTGCCGTTCCATACCACCACGTCGGCGTTCTTGCCCGCTTCCAGGGTGCCGGTCTGCTGCTCGATGCCCAATGCCCGGGCGGCATTGGCGGTCATCCAGGTGATGGCGCGTTCCGGGGCGATGGCGGGCAGCCTGGCGCGGCGTGCGGCGGCGATCGCCTTGGCGGCTTCCTGGTTCAGGCGCTGGATGCCTTCGGGTGAATCGGAATGCACGATGGCGCAGCTGTTGGCCGGCCGGTCCACCAGTGCGATGTTCTCCTGGATGCCGTCGAAGGCTTCCATCTTGAAGCCCCACCAGTCCGCCCACAGTGCCCCGCACACGCCTTCGGCGGCCAGCCGGTCGGCCAGCTTGTAGGCTTCCACGCCATGGTGGAACGCCGCCACCTTGAAGCCGAATTCATGGGCCAGGTCGAGCATGGTCGCCATCTCGTCGGCACGGTAGCAATGGATGTGCACGCGTATGTCACCCTGGATGGCGCCGGCCAGCGTGTCCAGCTTGAGGTCGCGCTTGCCGCCGCTGTCGCCGGCGCTGTCTTCCTTGTCGCTGCCGAACCAGCGCTTGCGCTTCGGCGGTGTACCGGTGTTCCTGGCGATGTACTCGCTGGCATCGATGAACGCGGCGCGGTAGCCGGCCACGTTGCCCATCCGGGTGGCCGGCGCCGTGCCCTTGCCGCCGTATACCCGCTTGGGGTTTTCGCCGCAGGCCATCTTCATTCCCCAGGGGGCGCCGGGAAATTTCATCGCCTGGTAGGTGGTGGTCGGCACGTTCTTCAGCACCACGCCACGGCCACCGACCAGGTTGGCCGAGCCCGGCAGTACCTGCATGCTGGTCACGCCGCCGGCCAGGGCTTCGGCAAAGCCCGGATCCTGCGGCCATACCGAATGTTCGGCCCACACATTGGCGGTCACCGGGGCGGTCATCTCATTGCCATCACTGTGCGCGCCCACGCCGGGGCTGGGGTAGACGCCCAGGTGCGAATGCACGTCGATCAGTCCCGGTGTCACCCACCGGCCGTGGCCGTCCACGCGCCGCACGTCGTCGCCGGCCTGCAGGCCATGGCCCACCTGGACTACCTTGCCGTCGCGCAGCAGCACGTCGGCATCGTCCAGGCGTTCACCGGTGCCGGTCAGCACGGTCGCGTTGTGGATCAGCACCGGGGCGCTGCTGCGCGTCTGGTAGGTGCTGGGGTAAGGGTCCTGGATGAAACGCGAGGCGCTGGTGGCCGGCGTGGCGGCGAGCGACAGCAGCGCCAGGCCGATGCCGGCGCGCAACAGGTTGTGCATGGGTTCCCCGTAACGTGGTGGTGCAGGCTCTGGACGCTAGCGGAGAGTGCGGTTCCTGCCAAGTGGCAGGGGCCGCCGGTGCGTGACGGCGATTGCATGCGGACAACGGCTGGACGCTGCGGGCCTCGACGGCGCAGGCCGGGCACAGTACTTTCCTGCGATGAAGACCAAGCAGGACATCGTCGACAACTGGCTGCCGCGTTACACCGGCGTGCCGCTGGACCAGTTCGGCCAGCACATCCTGCTGACCAACTTCAGCGGCTACCTGCATGCCTTCGCGCGCCTGACCGGTGGCGAAGTGACCGGCCAGGACCGGCCCATGGCCAGCGTCACCGCCGATGGCATCACCATGATCAACTTCGGGATGGGCAGCCCCAATGCCGCGATCATGATGGACCTGCTGACCGCGGTGATGCCCAAGGCCGTGCTGTTCCTGGGCAAGTGCGGTGGCTTGAAGCGCAAGAACCAGCTGGGCGACCTGATCCTGCCGATCGCCGCCATCCGCGGCGAAGGCACCTCCGGCGATTACCTGCCACCAGAAGTACCGGCGCTGCCCGCGTTCGCGCTGCAGCGGGCGGTATCCACGATGATCCGTGACCTGGGCCACGATTACTGGACGGGCACTGTGTTCACCACCAACCGCCGGGTATGGGAGCACGACGAGGCCTTCAAGGCACGGTTGCGCAGCATGCGCTGCATGGCCATCGACATGGAGACGGCGACCGTGTTCGCCGCCGGGTTCGCCAACCATGTCCCCACCGGGGCCTTGCTGCTGGTCTCGGATCAGCCGATGATCCCCGATGGAGTAAAGACCGAAGCGTCCGATGCCAAGGTCAGTTCGCAGTTCGTGGACAACCATATCCAGATCGGCATCGAAGCACTGCGGCTGATTTGGCGCAACGGCAAATCGGTCCGCCACCTGCGTTTCGACGAATGAGCGGCATCGGACAGCACACCCTTGCAGCACCCGTGGAGGACGACATGCAGACGGCAGCGCAGGTGGTGGCGTTCTGGACCGAAGCGGGGCCAGCGAAGTGGTTCACGCGCGATGACGCTTTCGATGCGCATTTCCGCGAGCGGTTCCTGGAAGAGCACCATGCCGCCGCCGCGCGCGCGCGCGAGCAGTGGCTGGAAAGCGCCGAGGGCGCGCTGGCGTTGATGGTGCTGCTGGACCAGTTCCCGCGCAATTGTTTCCGCGGCACGGCGCATTCGTATGCCACCGATGGCCTGGCGCGGCATTACGCGATGCGCGCGGTGGAAGAGGGGCTGGACCTGCAACTGGTGCCGAAGCTGCGGGCATTCATCTACCTGCCGTTCGAGCATTCGGAGGAACTGCTGGACCAGGATCGTTCGGTATCGATGTTCGATGCGCTGGGCGACAA
>JAFAFF010000301.1 GCA_023423605.1 Pseudomonadota bacterium | reverse complement strand
GCTCTTGCTCTTGCTCTTGCCGTTGCCGTTGCCGTTGCTTCGGCGGGTGCCGGGCGCAGCCCGGCAGCCCCCTCAACCCTTCAGATGTGCCAGCACTGCGTCGGTCGCCTGCGTGGTTGATACCGCTTCATCCTTCGCGGCCAGGTCGGCGGTGAACACGCCGGCATCCAGCACGGCATGCACGGCCGCTTCCACGGCGGCGGCTTCGGCTTCCAGCCCCAGCGAATGGCGCAGCAGCATCGCTGCGCTGAAGATCGTCGCGTACGGGTTGGCGATGCCCTTGCCGGCGATGTCCGGTGCCGAGCCGTGGATGGGCTCGTAGATGCCCACCGCGCCCGGTTCACCCAGCGAGGCTGACGGCAGCAGGCCCAGCGAGCCGGCCAGCATCGAGGCTTCGTCGGTGAGGATGTCGCCGAACATGTTCTCGGTGACGATCACGTCGTACTCGCGCGGCTTGGCCAGCAGGTGCATGGCCATCGAATCAACCAGCTGGTGCTCCAGCACAATGTCCGGGAACTCCTCGCGGCCGATGCGCGCGGCCACGTCACGCCACAGGCGCGAGGTTTCCAGCACGTTGGCCTTGTCCACCGAGGTGACCTTGCCGCGACGCTGTTGCGCCAAGCGGAACGCACTGCGCAGCACACGCTCGATCTCGGCCAGGGTGTAGCGGCACAGGTCGCTGGCGCTGTCGGCATCGCGGGTCTTGTCGCCGAAGTAGATGCCCCCGGTCAGTTCGCGCACCACCACGAAGTCCACGCCCTGCAGCAGCTCGGCCTTGATCGGCGAGGCGCCCAGCGCGGCTTCATGGGTGCGTACCGGGCGCAGGTTGGCATACAGGCCCAGTGCCTTGCGGATCGCCAGCAGGCCCTGTTCGGGGCGCACCCTGGCGTTCGGGTCGGACCACTTCGGGCCACCCACCGCGCCCAGCAGTACCGCGTTGGCGGCCTGGCAGGCGGCCAAGGTGGCAGCCGGCAGCGGTTCGCCGTGGCGGTCGATGGCGATGCCACCGATATCGTGCTCGCTGAAGGTGAAGCGGTGGTTGAAGCGTTCGGCGACGGCCTTCAGGACGGCCACTGCCGCGGCGGCCACTTCCGGGCCAATGCCATCACCGGGCAGGACAACAATGTCAGCGTGCATGCTCACTCTCGTAACGTTCGATTTCAGGGATACGGCCCAACAGATACCCCAACTGGTCCACACCTTCCAGCAGGCAGGTCTGCGAGAAGCCATCCAGCGGGAAGGAGTAGACGTGGCCATCGGACGTGCGCAGCTCGCGCGTGGCCACGTCGATGGTCAGCTCGTCGTCCGGGCGCTGCATCAACGCCTGCACGTCGGCCTCGTCCAGCACGATCGGCAGCAGGCCGTTCTTCAGCGAATTGCCACGGAAGATGTCGGCGATCTCGCTGCTGACGATGGCGCGCAGGCCCAGGTCGGTCAGCGCCCACGGCGCATGTTCGCGCGAGGAACCGCAGCCGAAGTTGCGGCCGGCCAGCAGGATGCTGCGACCGGCGTTGTGCGGCTGGTTGAAGGCGAAGTCGGCCACCGGCGCGCCGTCGGCCTGCCAGCGCCAGTCATTGAACGCATTGCGGCCCAGGCCGGCGCGCTCGGTGGTGGACAGGAACCGCGCCGGGATGATCTGGTCGGTGTCGATGTTGGTCTGGCGCAGCACCACGCTGGGTGAGGTCAGAGTACGGAAGCCGGTCATCACGCCACCTCCTGCGCGAACAGTTCGCGGGTATCGGCCACCTGACCCTTCACTGCCGCCCACGCCGCGCTCATCGGTGACGCCAGCAGGGTGCGCGAACCGGGGCCCTGGCGGCCCTCGAAATTGCGGTTGCTGGTGCTCACGGCCAGTTGGCCGGGGGCGACCAGGTCACCGTTCATGGCGATGCACATCGAGCAGCCCGGTTCGCGCCATTCGGCACCGGCCGCGCGCACGATCTCGTGGATGCCTTCGGCTTCAGCCTGGCGCTTGACGATCTCCGAACCCGGCACCACCAGCATGCGCACGCGATCGGCGACGCGCCGGCCACGCAGCACCTGCGCCACTTCGCGCATGTCGCTCAGGCGGCCGTTGGTGCACGAGCCGACGAACACCACGTCCACCGGCGTGCCCGCCAGCGCTTCGCCGGCCTGGAAGTGCATGTAGTCCAGTCCCTTCTGCGCGGCGGCATCGTTGGCGGCGGGGATCGGCGCGTCCACGGCGATGGCGGTGCCCGGGTGGGTGCCCCAGGTCAGGGTCGGTCGGATGTCGGCAGCATCGATGCGTACTTCGCTGTCGAAGCGTGCGCCTTCATCGCTGCGCAGCTGCTGCCAGCGGGCAACGGCGGCGTCGAAGTCGGCGCCCTTTGGACCACGCGGGGTCGCGGCGACGAAGTCGAAGGTAACCTGGTCCGGCGCGACCATGCCGGCGCGTGCGCCGGCTTCGATGGACATGTTGCACAGGGTCATGCGCTGTTCCATGTCCATCGTTTCGATGGTGCTGCCACGGAACTCGATCACATGGCCGGTGCCACCGTTGACGCCGATCACGCCGATGATGTGCAGGACCACGTCCTTGGCGCCGACGCCCGGCGCCAGCGGACCATCAACGGTGATCGCGAACGTCTTCGCCTTGCGTTGCAGCAGGCACTGGGTGGCCAGCACGTGGCCGACCTCGCTGGTACCGATGCCGAAGGCCAGCGAACCGAACGCTCCATGGGTGGAGGTGTGGCTGTCGCCACAGACGATGGTCATGCCCGGCTGGGTGAAGCCCTGTTCCGGCGCGATGACGTGGACGATGCCGCGGTTGTCCGAGGCCATGTCGAACAGCTCGATGCCGTGCTCGGCGCAGTTACGCGCCAGCGTGGCGACCTGCGCTTCGGAGGCGGCGCTGGCGTAGGGCAGCGTGCCGTCGGCAGCGGCCGACAGGGTCGGCGTGGAATGGTCCATCGTCGCCTTGGTGCGATCCGGGCGGCGCGGTGCCAGGCCGCGCTCACGCAGCTCGGTGAAGGCCTGCGGCGAGGTCACCTCGTGGATCAGGTGCAGGTCGATGTACAGCACGGCGGGCGCGCTGTCGGATTCGGGGACAACCACGTGGGCGTCCCACAGTTTGTCGTACAGGGTGCGGGGTGCGGAAGTCATGCGTATGCCTGGCAGGAGTACGAAGGAACGAACATCAGGAAAGACGACGAAAGGATCGGGATCAGCGGCGGCGCGCGAGCACGCGCAGGCGTACATGGTCGGCCAGCGGGTGGCCGGCTGCATCGCGCGGCAGGTCGGTCAGCAATGCGGTGGCGGCCTCGCGCACGGCGGCGCGTGCCTCGGCCGGCAGGTCGTCCAGCAACGGTGCGGCGAACACCCGCAGCCAGGCGGCCACGCCGGTCGGCAGCGCGGTCGGGCGTGGCGTGCATTCGATCAGCTGTACCTGGAAACCATGCTGCCGCAGGCGGTCGGCGTAGGCATCGGCCGTGGGGAAGTACCACTGGAAGGCGCTGGCGCGGTGACCGTGGGCCACACGCGCGGCCTGTACCGCGGCGATGATCGTGGCCACATTGCCATGGCCGCCGAACTCGGCGACGAAGCGGCCGCCGGGACGCAGGGCGCGGCGCACGCCTTCCAGCACGCGGTCGGGATTGCCCATCCAGTGCAGCGCCGCGTTGCTGAACACCGCATCGAATTCGCTGTCGAACGACAGCGCATGGCCATCCATCACCTGTGCATCGACACCGCGGGCACGTGCGGCGATCACCAGCTCCGGCGAGGTATCCACGCCGTGGATGCGCGCGCCGCTCAATGCCAGTTCGGTGCTGAACACGCCATCGCCACAGCCCAGGTCGAGGATGCGTTCGCCGGGGCGCGGGTCGAGCAGGCGCGACACCGCGCTGCCGAGCAGCGGCACGAAGCCGGCGTCGATCGCATAGTCCTGGGCATTCCAGTGCTGGCTCGTGCTGACGGTGGTGGAGGTGTCGAAAATGCTCATCACAGGGTCCTCAGGCAGTGGCTGCGGTCGGTGTTTCGACGCTGCTGGCGGCAGCCTGGCGCTGGCGCAGCAGGCGGTTGGCCACGTCCAGCCAGGCAAGCGCGGAGGCTTCGATGATGTCCTTGCTGGTGCCGGTGCCGTCGTACTCCACGCCCTCGTGGCGCACGCTCAGGTTGGCTTCGCCACGTGCATCGGCGCCGATGCCGACGCTGTGCACGTGGTAGCTGTCCAGCATCAACTGCACACCGGTGGCGGCCGACAGCGCGCCGAACAAGGCATCGACCGGGCCGTCACCCTGCGCGGTCTCGGCCACGCGGTTGCCGTCCGGATCGGAAAGCTCGACCAGCGCGTTGGCACGGCTGCCGACATCGCTGATGGTCATCGATGCCAGGCGATAGCCCTGCGCGTTGGAGCCGCCCTGCATCAGCGTCTGCAGATCGGCATCGGTGACCACGCGCTGCTGCTCGCACAGCCCCTTGAACTGCTCGAACACCAGCTTCAGCTCGTCCTCGTCCAGCCAGAAGCCCAGCGCACGCAGGCGCGCTTCGACAGCGGCACGGCCACTGTGGCGGCCCAGCACCATCTGCGAATCCTCCCAGCCCACGTCTTCCGGGCGCATGATTTCGTAGGTGCCGCGATGGCGCAGCATGCCGTGCTGGTGGATGCCCGATTCATGCGCGAACGCGTTGGCGCCGACGATGGCCTTGTTGCGCTGTACCGGCATGCCGACCAGGCGCTGCAGCAGCTGCGAGGTGCCGACGATGCGCGGGGTGTTGATCGCGCTGTCCTGCTCGTAGAAAGCCTGGCGAACCTTCAGCACCATGGCGATCTCCTCCAGCGAGCAGTTGCCGGCGCGTTCGCCGATGCCGTTGATGGTGCACTCGACCTGGCGCGCGCCGCCTTCGATGGCGGCCAGCGAGTTGGCCACGGCCAGGCCCAGGTCGTTGTGGCAGTGCGCGCTGAAGATGACGTTGGCGGCGTTCGGCACGTCGGCGACGCCGGCGATGACCTGCTGGAACATCGCGCGGATCTCTTCCGGCGTGGTGAAGCCGACGGTGTCGGGCAGGTTGATGGTGGTGGCACCGGCCGAGATCGCCGCGCGCGAGACTTCAATCAGGTAATCCAGTTCGGTGCGGGTGGCATCCTCGGCCGAGAACTCGACATCGTCGATGTAGGAGCAGGCAAGCGATACGTGCTTGTGTACCGACTCCAATACCTGCTCGCGGGTCATGCGCAGCTTGTGCTCGCGATGCAGCGGGCTGGTCGACAGGAACACGTGCAGGCGCGGGTTGACAGCGGCCTCCAGCGCACGTGCCGAGGTTTCGATGTCGGCCTGCAGGCAGCGCGACAGCACCGCCAGGCTCAGGTTCGGGCGGCGCAGTTCGCGGCCGATCAGGGCCATCGCTTCGCGGTCGGACTGCGAGCTGGCCGGGAAGCCGGTCTCGATGATGTCCACGCCCAGTTCGTCCAGCGCACGCGCCATCACCAGCTTCTGCGGCGGGCTCATGCTGC
>JAFAFF010000231.1 GCA_023423605.1 Pseudomonadota bacterium | reverse complement strand
TCCGCACGCGCCGAATTGGAGAACGTCGGCGGATCGCAGAAGATCACGTCGTACTGTCCGGAATCGGCTTCCAGCCACGCCATCGCGTCAGCCTGCACCAGCAGGTGCTGGTTGCCCCCCTGGCCGTTGAGCGCCAGGTTGTCGTAACACCATTGCAGGTAGGTCGCCGACAGGTCCACGCTGGTGGTGCTGGCCGCGCCGGCCACCGCCGCCTGCACACTGGCCACGCCGGTATAACAGAACAGGTTGAGGAAGTGCTTGCCACGCACCTGTCCGGCCATGAGCCGGCGCAAGGGACGATGATCCAGGAACAGGCCGGTATCCAGATAATCGAACAGATTGACCCGCAGCAGCGCATTGTTCTCCTGCACCACCACGAACTCATCGCGCTTTTCGAAGCGACCGTACTTGCTGCCGCCCTTGCCGCGCTCGCGCGATTTCAGCGCCACCTGCTCCGGCGGCACCTGGAACACCTCGCGCGCGGCCGCCAACAGTTCATTGCGACGGCGGCGCACGTCGTTCTCCGGAATGGTCGCTGGCGCGGCGTATTCCTGCACATGCAGGAACGTACGGCGCTTCCCGCCATCCTCTTCGTACACATCGATGGCGGCGGCGTACTCGGGCAGATCGGCATCGTAGGCGCGGTAGGAGGTGACCTGCTCGCGCGCGCGCCAGCCCTTGAACTTCTTCAGGTTCTTGCGGATGCGGTTGGCCACCATCTGCGCGCCTTCGCTGAGTTCGCGCGGGATGGCCGGATCGCGTCGCGGCACGGCCACCGGATCGCAGACGATCAACGTGCACTCCAGCGCGCCATTGAACATCTGGTACTTCTTTCCCGCACGCAGGCCGGTGGCGAAGGCCAGTTCGGCGTCGCCGCACAGCAGGCTGGCACGCCACTGCGGAACGGCCGCCTGCAGCGCGTCGCCCAGTTGGCGGTACAGCGCCGGATCGGCGGCAAGGCGTTCGTCATAAGGCGGATTGCAGACCACGCAGCCAATCTCCTGCGACGGCCGCTGCAGGTCGGCAATATCCGCGCGGGTAAAGGTGATGGCGTGCGCCACACCGGCCACTTCGGCATTCTCGCGGGCTGCAGCAATTGCCTGCGGATCGATGTCACTGCCATGGATCACCGGCTGCAGGGCGGCCAGCCCGGCCTGCTCGCGTTCGCGGGCCTCGGCCAGCAGCGCCTTCCAGGCGGCCTTGTCAAAACCCAGCCAGCGGCTCGGTGGCAGGCTGCCGTGGCGCATCAGGCCAGGCGCCACATCGGCAGCCATCAGCGCGCCCTCGATCAGCAGGGTTCCGCTGCCGCACATGGGGTCCAGCAGGCCACCACCGGCCGCATGCAATCGCGGCCACTGTCCGCGCAGCAACAGCGCTGCGGCCAGGTTTTCCTTCAACGGCGCTTCATGCGCGGCACCGCGCCAACCGCGGCGATGCAGCGGGCCACCGCCCAGGTCGATGGAAATCGTCGCCCGCCCCTTGCGCAGTGACAGGTTCACGCGCACGTCGGGAAGATCGGTATTGACCGAGGGACGCTCCAGGCCTTCCTCGCGCATGCGGTCGACGATGGCGTCCTTGATCCGCTGCGCCGCGAAGCGCGCATGGGTGATGCGGTCGCCGGATACATGCGCGTCCACCGCCAGGGTCATCTCCGGCCGCAGGTGTTGCGGCCAAGGCAGTGCGCGCACGCCATCGTAGAGCGCCTGCTCGTCGGGGCATTCGAATTCCGCCAGCGGCCACAGCACACGGCTGGCCAGCCGCGACCACAGCACGATCCGCTGCGCCTGGGCCAGCTCGCCGTCGGCGTTGACACCGGCGATGGTTGCGGTGGCCCTGGCAAGGCCCAGTGCTGCCAGTTCATCAGCAAGCAGGTATTCCAGGCCCTTGGCGCAGGAGACGAAGAAATTCACGGGGTCGGTTTCGCAGGTCGGGCGGCCGCGGTGGCGGCGCAGGAACGGGCAGGCCCACGCGCGGGGCCCGCACCCGTGCCGACGGCACGGGACGTCCTATTGTAGTCGCTGGCGGGCCGGCCGGCCGAAACTCCGGCTGCGCCCATCACACGCGTTGCAACAGTGCCTCGAACGCGCGTGCGGAGGCATCCACGTGGTTGGACAGGCGATGGCCATCGTCCACCAGCAGCAGGCTGGCCGAGCGTGCCTGTGCCCACGCGATGACATCGGCCGCCGGAATCAGTTCATCGTGCCAGGCGTGCACCACGCTGGTCGGCACCGGCGCGGCATCCAGCGCTGGCATCGGCCCCATGCGCGTGGGTGGCACCATCAGGAACAGGCCGCGCACGGGCACCTGCAGCGAAGCGATCGCGGAGACATACGCCCCCAGGCTGGAGCCGGCCAGCACCAGCGGTCCCCGCGACGCGGCTGCCTGCGCCAGCGCAACCAGGCGCTGCAGCCGCGCCGGCACGTCGCCCACGCGGCTGATGGCACTGCGTGCATCCAGATCGGTGAAGTCGGGGCGCTCATGGCTCCAGCCCAGACGCTCGGCCACTTCGGCCAGGGCAGTGACCTTGGTGGCATCGGGGCCACTTTCAAAGCCATGCGAAAGGATGCAGTGGCCGCGGCTCATGCGGGCACCTGGCAGTGAGAAACAAGATTGCGATCCATCGGGCAATGCTAGCATCCACCGATGCCCGACCTGCTGCTGCCCGACCTGTTGATCCAGCCCCTGCCCTACCACGACCGGCTTGCCGAGCGTGCGCCGGAATCGCTGGAAATGGTGGTGATCCACTGCACCGAACTACCTGACCTGGCCACGGCACGGGAGTACGGGGAACGCGCCCTGTATGCCGATGGCAGCGGCAACAGCGGGCATTTCTACATCGACCGCGACGGCTGCGTGCTGCAGTACGTGGCGCCCGAACGCGTGGCGCACCACGTCCGTGGATGCAACGAACACACCCTCGGCATCGAACTGGTCAACACCGGCCGGTATCCACACTGGTTCGACAGCCGCCATCAGGCGATGGACACGCCCTACCCCGATGCGCAGATCGATGCGCTGGTGCGGCTGCTGCAGGCACTGTGCCTGCGTTATCCCGCGCTGGCCCGGATCGCCGGGCACGACCAGCTGGACCGCGAACAGATACCGGCCAGCGATGACCCCGCCCTGCGCGTGGCGCGCAAGCAGGATCCCGGCCCGCTGTTTCCATGGCCGCGGGTGCTTGCATGCACCCGGCTGGCGCCGGTTGCCGATGCGCCGTCCTGGAAGCCGCCTGCCGGCCAGCCACTGGCCGCGCCAGGCCGACGCTAGCCGGCGGCGACCGGCCGGTTGCGGTCGCTGACCCAGCCACTCCACGAATCGGCATAGACGCGGGCGCCGGGCAGGCCGGCCGTCTCCATCGCCAGCAGCAGATGGCAGGCGGTCACGCCGGAGCCGCACATCACCACC
>JAFAFF010000188.1 GCA_023423605.1 Pseudomonadota bacterium | reverse complement strand
ATCGCCAGCCGGGAAGGCCGTTATGCCAGCGAGGGCTGGCGGCTGCGGCGCGATGGCAGCCGGTTCCGCGCCAGCGTGGTCATCGAACCGGTATTGGAAGCGGAAATCCTGGTCGGCTTCGTGAAGGTCACCCGGGACATCACCGAAAGTTACCAGGCACAGACCCTGCTGCGCGACGCCCAGCGCGCCTTGGCCAGCACCCAGCAGTTTGAAAAGGTGAACCTGCTCAGCCGCGGCCTGGCGCATGAATTCAACAACCTGCTGACCACCATCCATAATGCGCTGGACCTGATCGGCGTGCGGGTCGGCGAGGATCCTGCCACCCAGCGGCTGATCGGCAACGCCCAGGCCGCCGCGGATCGGGGTGCCCTGCTCACCCGGCAGCTGCTGGCCTTCGGCGCCGGGCAGACGCTGGTCCGCGAACGGATAAATATCGCCGCCTGGCTGGAACGTACATTACCCACGCTGCGCGCTGGCTGTCCGCAAGACCTGGTGGTGGCCGTGCAACTGCGCGCGGACCTGCCGGATATCCTGGCCGATTCCAGCCAGCTGGAAAGCTCGCTGCATAATCTCATCGGCAATGCCTGCGATGCCATGCCCAAAGGCGGCCGCATCACCCTGGTCGGTGAAGTGGAGCGCCGGCTGGACCCGCAGGCGGATGTGCCGACGTATCGGAATTTCGTCGCCCTGCGCGTGCATGACGAGGGGCATGGCATGGCCCCGGAAGTCGCTGAACGCGCCAGCGAACCGTTTTTCACCACCAAGGACATCGGTCAGGGCAGCGGTCTGGGCCTGAGCCAGGTGTTCGGATTCGTTACCCAATGCGGCGGTTTCGTCGATGTGTCCAGCACCGTGGGTGATGGCACCATTGTCAGCCTGCTGCTGCCTGCCCTGGAGAATTGCGCCAATGACTGACCCTATCCGCGTACTTATGGTCGAAGACCAGGAGGACCTGCGCGACATGATCGGGCTGGCCCTGCAGGACATGGGCATCAGCGTGGACACCACGGCGGACGGCCACGAAGCCGTGGCGATGATGGAATCCCGGCGCGATTACGATGTGGTGTTCAGCGATGTCAGCATGCCCAACGGAATGTCCGGCATTGAACTGAGCGAGCACGTTGCCCGCACGCAGCCGTCGGCGCGGATGATCCTGTCGTCCGGCTACGCCCGTTCGCAGCTGCCACCGCTGCCCGGCCATGTGGAATTCCTGCCCAAGCCCTACCGCCTGCGCCAGCTCCTCGAACTGCTGACCCGCACGCAGTGACCTCGTAGAGCCGGGCTCTGCCCGGCTGCCTGCACCTCGTAGAGCCGGGCTCTGCCCGGCTGAAACTTCATCGCGCAGCGGGGCAGAGCCCCGCTCTACCCGGCCCCCTGCGGCAACGCATTCAGATCCATCCATCCGGTCCACACCAGCTGTATGCCTATGCACAACAGCACGAAGGCCACCAATTGCTGCATCACCACCGCGCCGGTCGGCCCCAGCCGGGTAACCAGCACGATGGAATTGCGCAGTATCAGGTAAATCACCAGCCCCACCATCAACGCCCCGCCCACCGCCACGATCGCACCGGACAGGAAGTGCAGCGGCGTCATCGCCTGCCCATGCGCGCCCAGGGTTATGCATGCGGAAATCACGCCCGGCCCGGTGGTCAAGGGAAACGTCAGCGGATAGAACGTCTTGCGCGCCAGCTGGTCGTCGGCAATTCCGGCCGCCTCGGTTTCCATATCACTAGGCGCATCATCGGTGCGGGTGCCGAGCATGCGCCAGGCGGTGGCTGCCACCAGCAGCCCGCCGCCGAAGCGCACCACCGCCAGCGATATACCGAACACCGTCAGCACATACGTGCCCACCAGCATCGAAGCGATAATCACATAAATAACGTTCGTGCCGATCTGTCGCGCCAGCACCTTGGCCAGCCCATGACGCGCACCCACGGTGGAAACGAAGATCGAGGCGATGCTCAGCGGGTTGATGATCGGCAGCAGGGTCACCGGGACCAGGGCCATCTCCTTCAACAACGCAATCAAGTATTCCATTGTTCAAACTGCTCTCGTAAAACACCAGCCACGTAGAGCGGGGCTCTGCCCCGCTGCCAGACATCCGGCATCACCTCCCCGCCTCTGGTAGAGCGGGGCTCTGCCCCGCTGCCAGATATCTCCACAGGCCCATTGCCGGGCAGAGCCCGGCTCTACCCGGCTGGCCGGCGCCGCGCTCAGAACCCGAAACGCGCGCCCACATGAATCTCGCTGCTCACCAGATCAGCGCGCATCATTTCGTCCTGCAGCAACCGCGCGTTGGTGAAGGCATTCCAACCGCTCTCAGCACGGCCCATGTCCACGTAGCGATACCCCAGTTCCAGGGTCAGCCGGTCCATCGGCTTCCACGCCACGCCAGCGCCCAACGACCACGCCAGATTGTCCTGGCGACCTGCATTGAACGTGCGGGTCGGATCGCCCTGCCACCCATCCGATCTGATGCGTGCGATGCCCAGCCCTGCCGAGCCGAACAGCGACCATTGGTCGTTGATGGCGAAGTCACGGTAGACATTGGCCATCAGCCGTTGTGAGCGGATGTCGTTGACATTGGAACTGGTCGGAAACGCCGTGGACCCACTGATGAAGGTATCCACTTTCGGCAGCGCGTATTCCCCTTCCACCCGCCAGCCATTACCGAACTGATAGCCCAGCGCGAGCGAACCCGTTACAGACCTGTCCTTGTCCCTGTCCGGCACAAAGGCGCCAATACCAGGACGGGCGCTGGAAGCCATGTTGTTTGCCTTGTGCGCCGCGCTGATCACGCGACCGCCGACGTAATGGCCAGCCTCAGCCGCAGACGCGGCACCGGACGACGTGCCAGCCATGGCCAACAACAACAGCGAGACATTCTTGAACTTGAACATGGGGACCTCCCAGACAGTGGCGCCCACCGCCTGCGGATGATCGCGAAGCGGCGAGCGGGGCAACACGCCCAAATCCACTCTAGGATCAGCGCCGGTACAGCGCCCATAGGACCGGTCCGAAGTGCAGCATGCATTTCGTGCGCGCATCTCGTAGAGCGGGGCTCGGACCCGCTGTCAGCATCAGCCGGGCAGAGCCCGGCTCTACGCATCACGCATTTCCCGGCACCACGTGCCCTTTAATCCTCATCCACCAACCGCGTGCATCGCAGGCGCGATTTATACCAACCACCATGCGACCGGAAGCGACCGCTGTCGCCGGTAAATGCATAACGCAACGCACCCCAGGCCGCCGGCGAAGGGCCGACATGCCAACTGCGAAGCTTGCGATAGGCGTAACGAAAGCGGGTGACGCACATGGGAACACGCACAGGAGCGGACAGGGGCAGCGAACAACTGCCCAGTCACGCTAGGTGCGCTTGGCCATCACCACAATGAGACTTGTCGTAAAAGAAGGCAGCGCCTATCCGCCTCACTCGTCCTCGCCGCTGTGTCCCTCGCGCAGGCGGGAAACACGCCACCCCCCATGCGAATGGAAGCGTCCGGTATCGCCGGTCAGCCCATAACGCACCGCCAACCAGGCGGCAAGGAGCGGTCCCACATGCCAGCCGCGCACCTTTTTGTACGCGTAAGAAAAACGCTCCATGGATTCGCCTCAATCGTGCGTGTTACGTCATGCAGATGATCGAACCATCCCCATGACAATTCAGTGTCACCCCGAACGCCGATAGAACGCGCGCGCCAAGGAGGGCCTTGGCCCTTTCTGCCGTTGCCAGGTCCAGACACACAGCTGGGCAAAACCGATGACACATGCAAACGCAGCCGCAACCTGCAGCAGGGCAAAAAGTAGAGTCATGGCACGAACTACCGGAACGGGGGGAGGTGAACCGATGCGTGCATATTGCGTCAGAACGTAACGGTTCAGGGACAGATTACCGTCACTGCACGCTAAATTTTTGTGAACTGACGCTCATTAACGGCGAACCGGTCGGGGCATTTCGTCAATTATTTGACGCCGTTCATCCAGTCGTCACATCCCCGCAGCCAGCACGGATCAGGCAGCGGTGCCGCGAATGCTGGCAGCCCCTGCCCACTCCCCATGCCGCACATCCTCCCGTGCCGCCTCACGGACCTCCATTGCGTAACCGCCAGCAGGCACGACATCGCGCAGGCCATCGGCAGCGATGCCCTCAAAGGGTCGCGGCGAAGCCCCTCCCCCGCATCCCGCAGCCACCACCTGGGGGCGTGGCATGCTGGCAGGTGGAACGGCGGCAACCGCCACGACCGGAGAAGCCATCCGCAGGGCCTTCAGGCGTGCCTCGGCCGAGCGCCTGTGCATCCTCACCACGAAGTGCACGGCGGTGACAATTCCAAGCGGCGCGGCAAACACCGCTGCGGCACCAATAACCCAGGTCAGGAGTTCCATGGCGGCAGGCAGGACTCGATGGTGGGAGCTGGATTGCACCACGCCGCCCCCTCTAGAGCCGGTGAAGAACAGCTGACTGCGCGGCGGGGGATTCGTATTGGTCGAGCGGTCATGGGTTGCCGGGCAGAGCCCGGCATTACCGTTCGGGTGGGTGGCCCAGGAACGGGATCAGGACACGGGCGAGGATCTCTACGCCGTGGAGTGACCCGCCGTCGTGACTCTGCCGGACCACGAAACTGCTCCAGTCGCCGTTCGCCACCGCCTGCAGTTCGCCGGGTTCAACGTGCAACAGCCGCATCGACCAGTAAGGAAGGTTCCGGCAGCCGGTCCTTGTGCGCCCCAGTTCGACGATGCGGCTGTGGGAGGCCGCGTTGGTGATGCGGCTGTACGCCACCGCGAGCCCGTCTTCCGGGCCTTCCACGTATTGCAGGAAGCGCGAACCGTCGAACAGAAGCACCCCGGTGACACCCGCGCTGATGTTGAAGGTGCCGGCCTCCCGGATCCTGTCGTCCACCGCATCGATGCCCAACCCGTGTGCAGCTTCACTCACGTACGCGATCGCGCGGATCGGCATTGCGCACCTCATGCGTCCATCAGTTGACCTGCGGATAATACCTTGCCAACGCAGCTGCCAGCACGCCCCTGCCACCGCGTTGCCATGACGCATACGCAGGCCCCTCTACGCTGCAGGGCAACGCCCACCAACCGAGGCATTCCATGGCACTGATTCATTCGATCCTGATGGGCGCAGTGGCCGGCATGCGCGCCATGACCCCCTTGGCCGCGGTCACCAACGCAGCACGCAGCGGCACGCTTCCGGCCGACAACGGCGCCCCGCGCCTGCTGTCCAACAAACTTGCCAGCGGCGGCATGCTGGCCCTGGCCGGCGGCGAACTGCTGGGCGACAAGATGAAGACCGCGCCGGACCGGATTGTCCTGACCGGCATGATCGCGCGCGTGGCCACTGGCGTCATCGCCGGGGCAGCCCTGGCTCCCCGACGCCAGCGCCACCTGGGCGCGGCACTGGGTGCCGGTACGGCCATCGGTGCGGCCTACCTCACCTTCAACCTGCGCATGCGCGCCATTGCGCGTTACGGGCAGACACCCACCGGTGCGGTGGAGGATGCCATCGCCGTGGGTGCCGCCGCGCTTATCACGCAGCACGCCGCGCGTAACGGTTGAATGCTGCGCCGGGGATGACCATTCACGGCCGCCCGGGCGGCCCACCCTGTTGGCAGAATGACGGCTTCGCCTTTCCTGTTGTCGCCTCACGCAACGTGCAGGATTCGCAACTTTCCTCATGTACGTTCGGCGCCGGGGCTGCGCACGATAGCCGGGCTGGTGCGTCTGGCATCAGCCGGGATTGGCGTCCCGTTCAATGCTTGCTCGTTCAACTCTGTTGCTGCCCTATGGGCACGGCGGAGAATGCATTGCCTTGCCGGTTCCACGGCGGGCGGTGCGCGGGGGTCTTCCCGATCCGCCGGTTTAGCGAGCGACATTGTCCGGTACGCCAACCCGCACCGTCCGCCACCTCGCGCTCCGGCGCAGGTGGCCTCCCCGCGATGCGAGGCTACCGATGATTCCGCCCTCCCCTGCCAGCGCCCGCCTGCATGCCTTGATAGGCGATGCCGTGCATGACTTATCGCCGAATTTCATCAGGAGGCTGGAGCGCATCCTGGACAGCCAGAACAGCATGGACGCCACCAGCGACCGCGTCGTGAGCCTGTTTCGCGAACGCCACCGCGCCTTCGCGGCGGACGAGCAGTGCCGTGATACAAGGCCGGTGTCCGTGTTCCACCAGAACCGCGCCGCCGCGATCAGCCGCAAGCTCGCCGGGCTGAGCACCATCGTGCAGATTCTGGACGCCGCGCATCATTGCCGGGAGGGCGAAAGCAGCGAACCGGTGCTGGGGGCGCATATGGTGGAAGGTTTGCTGATGGCGGGCCGGGAGCTGTTCGATGCGGTGGATGAGGGCATGAACGGCAGCCCAAGGTAGAGCGGGGCTCTGCCCCGCTGCTCCGCTGAAACGCCCATCCAACGAAAAAGGCCCGGCGCACTGCACCGGGCCTTCGCCATCAAACCGGACAACCGGCCTCAGCCCTTGTCGTCCGAAGCGTATTCGTAATAACCATAACTGTAGTAACCGGTAGCGCGCTTCTCGACCGCATTGAAGATGGCGCCCTTTACCTGCACGCCATTCTGTTCGAAGCGCTGCATGGTCAACAGGATTTCCTTGGCCTGGTTCACGCCGAAACGGGTGACCAGCAGGCTGGAGCCTGCGTGGGTAGCCACCAGCGCAGCGTCGGTGACCGCCAGAATCGGCGGCGTATCCACGATGACCAGATCGTACTGTTGCGACAGCGACTCCAGCATCTGCTGGAAGCGCGGATGCATCAGCAGCTCCGACGGATTGGGCGGCACGTCGCCACGCACCATGTAGTGCATGTTCTCCAGGCCTGGAAGCGGATGAATGGCGGCCTCAACTGCCAGCTTTCCACCCAGTACATCCGACAGGCCATTCTGCTGGGAAATGCCCAGCAGCTTGTGCAGCGTGCCCTTGCGCATGTCCGCATCGATCACCAGCACACGCTGGCCTGCCTGGGCGATGACGGCTGCCAGGTTGCTGGACACGAACGTCTTGCCGACACCAGGACGCGGGCCGGAGATGGTGAGGATATTGTTCTTGGCTTCCAGCATGGCGAAATGCAGACTGGTAAGCAGGCTGCGCAACGCCTCCACCGCAGGATCTGCCGGATCCCTGGTGGCCAACAGGTGCTGGCGGCCATCGGCAACCACACGGGTGCCATGCTTACCCTTGCGCAGCTTGGGCATAGCGCTGGACACGCTGAGCGGGATGGCGGCGTAGACCGGCAGACCGAGTCCCTCGATATCTTCGGGATCCTCGATGCCGGGGTTGAGCATGCGCTGAAGGAAAACAAAGGCAACAGACAGGAAACCACCAAGCAACGTAGCGATGGCCACGATCAGCGACTTGCGCGGCTTTACCGGGTTGGCGATATCTACCGCAGCCGGATCAACGATGCGTACATTGCCGACCGCACCTGCGCGCGCCACATCCAGCTGCTGAGCCTGGTTGAGCAGCGCGGTATACATCTCATTGCTGACCTGCAGATCGCGCGTCAGGCGCAGCAGCTCCTGCTGGGTGTCCGGCAGATTACCCACTTCACGCTGGAAGCCTGACTTGCGCGCCTCCAGACTGGCGATCTGCGAGAGAAGCGCCCGGTAGGCCGGATGCTCGCGGGTGAAGCTGCGATCCATCTCCGCCTGTTTGAGGCGCAGTTGCTGGATGCTGGCCTCGACGGCGACTTCCTGATCCAGCAGACCCTTGGTCTGCATGGTGATGTCGACCGAGTTTGCCTTGGATTGGTAGGCAGTCATCGCGACCTGGGCAGCTTCGACCTGACGGCGCACCACCGGCAATTGCTCTTTCACGAACTCCAACTGAGAAGCAGCTTCGGCCGAGCTGCGTTCGACGTTCTGGCGAACATAGGACTCGGCAACACGTTCTACCACGGCTTCGGCCCGTACAGGATCAGTGTTCTCATAGCTGACCTGCAGAATCCCGGACTCCTTACCCTGTTCGACTGCCTGTACCGCCCGCTGCAACTGAGAAACGACGTCGAATCGCCGCAGCTTGGTGAGGTCGAATCGCGTACCTGGATTTGCCCGCATCGCCATCACGTCAAGCGTAACGCCCCTTCCCTGTGCCGTCTTGCCGACGTTCCCTCGGAGAATTTCGCCACCATCCGCGTCATAAAGCACATAGGCACCAGCCGAGCCGGCCTGCAACACCAGCGGCATCCCGATCAAATACTCCGGAACGTTGAAACCGTGGATCTGCAGAAGCTCGCCCCCCCATCCATAGCTGTCGGCGCCGAAATGCGACGGGGCAACATCACCGGGACTGGCCGGCGTGAACCGGCGGGCAAAATAATCCCCAAGCACGGGGAACCGGCGTGGCGTCGCCACGACGTCCAGTTGCAGCGCATCAACCGCCGTGCCGATGACTGTACGGGATGTCAACAATGCGACTTCAGTGGTGGCGGCGGAGCTGGTGGTACCGCCCATGGACGCCAGGTCAGAAATACCTGGAATGGATGGCATCTTTGATTCAACCTGCAACATCGCCTGTGCCGAGTAAACAGGCGCTGCAAATAGAGCGTATAGAACGCCCATCACGAACAGAGCCGCGGTGACACTGATGATGAGCCACTTACGGTCAAGAATGACACCCAACAACTCACGCAGATCAATCTCATCTTCCTTGACCACGCGTGATTCCGATTGCTTTGTCATCGCTTCCACTTATTTACAGGAGCAGCAGCGCCGAGCGCAGGACTGCGGAGAGGGCAGGTTACATATCACAGCATTCACATCTAGCCGGCAAGCGCACAATATAGGCAAACTCAGCTCGCCAGCATCACGCAAGCATCACATCTGACAGCTATTGCATCGGTCACCAAGCGCTTCCGAGCGCCCCAGTCTACCTCATTCAAGCTCGTTGGCGCCCCCTGATCGCGGCTTGCAGATGCGGGACCGATGAACGATCAGCTAGCTCGCCATACCCACGGTCTAGGCGGCGCCTGCGGCTTGTCTTCATATCGCCTCCAGGCGGCGTCTGGCGTATGATCCCTGCCCCGCTCTCTCCGCAACTCGGACACAGGTCTGCTGCACGGAATTCGGGTGCCACTGAAGGATCACAACAATGGGGAGGAGACTTCTCTGCCGGGAAGCCAGACTGCGCCGCCAACCACCTAGGTACGCCAGTGGAGTATCGGCCTGAATTCACATCTACGGGTGTTTGAGGAAGTGGAACACTTCGCCTGCTCGTGTAGTAGGATTCCCTACACCAACAAGGATCGCCCCCCACATACCGGTCTTGCGAGTTGAGCGCCACTAACCTGCGTCAGACATGAACGCATTGGCGAGACTTCACCGTGCTCCGTATAACGGCGGCAGATCCATGCTGGCAGACTCATCTCCCCCAGAAATATGCAGCGTCATTCAGACACAAGGATCCCCGCAATGAAGATTGCCGTGGCCGGGACAGGCTATGTCGGCCTTTCCAATGCCGTTCTGCTGGCCCAACACCATCAGGTAGTTGCATTTGATATCAACGCCGATCGGGTTGAGAAGATAAATGCAAGGCAAGCGCCGATCGAAGATCGCGAAATCGAGGACTTCCTCTCCAACAAGGAATTGAACCTTGTTGCCACTCTGGATCGCGAAGAGGCTTACAAGGGCGCTGCCTTCGTC
>JAFAFF010000173.1 GCA_023423605.1 Pseudomonadota bacterium | reverse complement strand
CACGAAGGCCCGGTGATGTACAGCCAGCCGAACTCGAGCTTCTCGTACTACGGTGGCTTCGACATCGGTCGGTTCTACTACCTGAAGTACACCCAGCGCTTCTGATCCATCGAAGCATGGGCGCATGACGAAGAAGGGCGGGCCGCAAGGCCCGCCCTTTCTTCCTGCTGGAATCGGCATGGCGCCGGGCAGGGCCCGGCACTGCACGCCCTGGTCAGGCGTCGGTTGGCGACAGGCCCATCAGCGCGTTGGCATGTTCACGCCATTCCGGCAGCTTGTGCAGCACATTCGCGCGCTGCAGGTAATCCTCGTCCACCGCATCACCGTTCACCAGCGCCAGCGCGACATGCACGGCACCGGTGACCCAGAAGCTGCGCGTGTGGGCGCGCTGCGGCTGCAGATGGAAGCCGACCGCCTCGACGATCGGCATCGGCAGGCCCCACAGTCCCAGCAGATAGGCACCTGCTTCGGCGTGGCCGGGGCGCGTATCTTCGGTGGGCGCCGGATCCGTGCGTTCATTGCGCACTCCCGGCAGCAGCAGGCCGATATCCGCCAGCAGCGCCGCCGTGGCGCCCAGTTCCGCGCTGGAGGCCGGCAACAGGCGCGCGGCCAGCCGCGAGGCGAGCAGGGCACGCTGCTGCAGCGAATTGCGTTCGGCGGTGGATAGCGCCGGACTGGAAAACACCTCGCTGGCCAGTACCAGGTCGCGCAGCGTCGCCAGGCCCAGCCGGGTGACGGCGGTACGCAGGTCGGCAATGGTGCGGCCGCTGCTGAAGAACGCCGAATTGGAAAGCTGCAGTACCTTGGCGGCGATCGCCGGATCGGCGGCGACCAGTTTGGCGATGTCCGCGCTGTCGGCGTCATCGTCGTGTTCCAGCGCCCGGGTGAGGCTCATGTAGAGATGGGGCGGCGATGGCAGCTTCTCGATCCGGCCGATGGCGTCGCGCAGGCGCGCGCTGTCCAGCAGCTCGCGGAGTTCTTCCAGGCTGCTCAGGGCTTCCAGCAGGACTTCCGGGGCCAACGGCAGGGGCAGGAACCGATGGGCGACACCAATCAGGCGTGCCGGTGGCGGGCGGCTTCCCTGCTGGGAATCGATCAGTGCGATGCGGATGGTTTCCGGACGCAGCGTGCGGATCTGGCCCAGCAGCATGGTGGCGTCCATGTCGGCCAGGTGTGGGCTGACAATGATGGCGTCTATCGGCGAAGCCGATACCGCCGCCATGGCGGCATGCCCCCCCGGTACCGTACTGGTGATCCAGTCTTCCCCGAGATCGGTGATGAAATCGCTCAGTTCAGCCGGCAGGCTGCTCTCGTCCCCAACAAACAGAATGCGCACGACACGTTCCCCTTACAGACCACGCCTGGCGGTGTGGTCGCTGTGAAGTGTCGCAATTTAACCGATTCGGCGGGCGGGCGGATGTGCCGTAGTACCCAACCGTGACCCGCATCGCATTGGCATCGGCCAATACGATGCGGAGCCCTCGGGGCCGGTGTCAGGCCTTGCCATCCAGATAACGCTGGTGGGCATCGGTCAGGATGGCCTTGGCTTCGGCGGCGCCGCCCCAGCCATCCAGCTTCACCCACTTGCCCTTCTCCAGGTCCTTGTAATGCTCGAAGAAGTGGCCGATACGCTCCAGCCAGTGGCTGGATACCTGTTCGATGTCCTCCACGTGGGCGTAGCCGCTGAAGATCTTGGCGACCGGCACTGCCAGGATCTTCTCGTCGCTGCCGGCCTCATCGCTCATCTTCAGTACGCCCACCGGACGGCAGCGCACCACCGAGCCCGGCACCAGCGGCAGCGGCAGCACCACCAGCACGTCAGCCGGGTCGCCATCGCCACACAGCGTGCTGGGCACATAGCCGTAGTTGCACGGATAGCGCATCGGCGTGGACAGGATGCGATCGACGAAGATCGCGCCGGTGTCCTTGTCGACTTCGTACTTCACCGGCTCCGAGTCTTTCGGGATCTCGATGATGACGTTGATTTCATCCGGCGGGTTCTTGCCGGGGGAGACGAGTTCCAGACCCATTGAGTGTGCTCCGGTTGAGGGGGCGGAAAAGACGCCATTTTATGCGCTTGGGCGTCCGAGTGCAGGAATTTACGCTACACGCCCCGGCTACGTTCCTTTACGGCCGGCGGCGATATGTGCTGACGGCTGGGGGTGGGGCAACCGTGGATGCTGGACACAGTTCCTGTCGAGTGCCCGAAATGCGTTATCTGCCCGCTTTTCCCGCCCGCCTCACCTCCCAGCGGCCTGTTTTCCGAAGCGTGTCGCTGTTCGTATGGCTGGCCGCATCGGCCGGTCTGTGCGCGCACGCCGCCCCCCGCCCGGTGCCGGTGTTCGTGGATCTGGTGGATTACCCCGCCAACGAAGCCAACTGGGACCGCTTCTACGACCTGGAAGGCAGGCTTGCCGGTGGATTCCACGCTGCCTGTGGAAACCAGCAATGCGTGCCGCACAGGTTTCCCTGGCCGATGCAGCTGCGCTGTTCGGTCAGGGCGGCCGACGGCAGCATGGCGGCCTGCGTCTGGGTCATTGCCGGCAGTGACCTGCGGGTCAGACGCTCGGGCAGCATCGATCCGGATGTGGTCGTCTGGCGCTGCGTGCTGCCGGTGCCGCCCGGGCTGCACAGTGAAGCGTTCCATGCGGCGCTGGACGTGCCCGATCCCGTGCAGGTGCGCCTGCCCGGCGCCTCGTCCAGTTTGATCCAGGCGGTGCGCGATTGCCTGTCCGGGCCGGGCAGGGCGTCATGAGCGGCCTGGCGCTGGCCTATCTGGTTGTGATGTCCCTGCCGGCACCGGAATACGTGGATGCGCGCGACCATCCCGCGCCGGGTGAGGGTATCGCCGCGTTCGACGCCATGGAACGCGCGCTTGTGCGCGGCTTCGACGATATCTGCGGTGACACCTTCTGCGAGGGCGAATTCTCGAATCTGCGCGCGCTGCAGTTGCGCTGTGCGGTCACGGTCGCGGATGCACAGGTGCGGCAATGCCTGTGGAGCTTTGCGGGCAGCCAGGCCTGGGTGGATGGGCAATCGCCGTTGCCGGCCGTGGATGCACGTACCTGGACCTGTTCATTGCCGATCGCTGCCGGTACGCCGCTTTCGAGCCTGCTCGTGTTGCTGAGCGGGCCGAACGCGCTGGATATGCCGCTGCCCGGCACCGGAACCAGTACCTACGGTGCGCTTACGGAGTGCCTGTAATGATCGCTTCCTGCGCAGCAGTACGATGCGCCGGCAAGGCGGACAGTGACCTTCCCGGCCCACTTGCCACTGCCCGTCTAGCGCGCCGCCGCCTGGTCGTCCGCATCGGCGTGAAGCGCGGTATTGAGTTCATCCACGATGGGTGCCCAGTCGGCGTCGCGCTTCAGGGCCTCGGAAAGAAAATGGCGCTGGCCGTCGCTCCAGAAGGGCGCCTGGGTGACCTTCACGTCCGAGGCCAGCTGGTGGCGCAGGATGAAATCGGCAATGTCCGCTTCACCAGCCTCCAGGCCGAGCTGCAGGAACAGGTTGGTCATGTTCGGTTCGGTGGTGATCATCGTTGCGTCCATGGGAAAAGGTGGCCGGCATTATGCGGCCGGGACATGACGCGGCAATGTGACGGACACCTGTGCAGATGGTGGACGAAGACCGCCCGCGCAGGGCAGGTGCGGCGATGAAGACAGTCGGCTGGATCTGCGCGGTGGTCGCAATGCTGGTGGCGTTCGCCGCGCTGGCGCCGTTCACCCCGGCGGTGGTGCTGGTCGGGCCGTTGTTGGCCGTCGTGGCCCGGATCGGCCGACAGGGCGCGGGGCTGCCGGCGGTGCTGACGTTGCTGTTGTGCATTCTTGCCGTCCTCGGCAGCCCGATGACGATGGGGCCGGATTCAGCGATCATGCTGGTGGTTCCCGGCGCGGCGGTTGCCATTCTGCTGCGACTGGCTTACCGAAGACGGTCGGGAACCTGCTGCATGCGGGGCGGCTGAAGACGCGGCGGACAGGGCCGCCGCGTCGCCTTCGTTCAGAGCAGTGGCACCAGCAGCAGGGCCACGATGTTGATGATCTTGATCAACGGATTGATGGCCGGGCCGGCGGTGTCCTTGTAAGGGTCGCCAACGGTGTCGCCGGTCACAGCGGCCTTGTGTGCTTCGCTACCCTTGCCACCGAAATTGCCATCCTCGATGTACTTCTTGGCGTTGTCCCACGCGCCACCGCCGGTGGTCATGGAGATGGCGACGAACAGTCCGGTGACGATCGTGCCGATCAACAGGCCGCCGAGCGCGCGCGGCCCCAGCAGCAGGCCGACCACGACCGGCACCACCACCGGCAGCAGCGAAGGCACAATCATTTCGCGGATGGCCGAACGGGTCAGCATGTCCACGGCACGGTCGTACTGCGGCTTGCCCGTTCCCTGCATGATGCCCCGGATGTCGCGGAACTGACGCCGCACCTCCTCCACCACGGCCCCGGCCGCGCGACCCACCGCTTCCATTGCCATGGCCCCGAACAGATAGGGGATGAGCCCGCCGATCAGCAGGCCGATGATGACGGTGTGGTCGGACAGGTCGAACCGGAATTCCTGCCCCGGGTTGGCCGCCTGCAGGTTGTGCGTGTAATCGGCGAACAGCACCAGCGCAGCCAGTGCTGCCGAGCCGATCGCATACCCCTTGGTAACGGCCTTGGTCGTGTTGCCCACGGCGTCCAGCGGATCGGTGATGTCGCGGATGTCCGAAGGCAGTTCGGCCATTTCGGCGATGCCGCCGGCGTTGTCGGTGATGGGGCCGTAGGCATCCAGCGCCACGATCATGCCCGCCATCGACAGCATCGCGGTGGCCGCGATGGCGATGCCGTACAGGCCACCCAGCGCGTGCGCGCCCCAGATCGCCGCGCATACCGCCACCACTGGCAGCGCGGTGGATTTCATCGATATGCCGAGGCCGGCGATGATGTTGGTGCCGTGGCCGGTGGTGGAGGCCCGGGCGACGTGCTGCACCGGCGTGTACTGGGTGCCGGTGTAGTACTCGGTGATCCATACGATCAACCCGGTCAGCAGCAGGCCGATCAATGCGCAGCCATACAGCGGCTGGGGGCCATGCACGTTGTCGGCCATCAGGGTGGTGGTGACCGGGTAGAACGCGATGGCCGCCAGCACGCCGGACACGATCACGCCCTTGTAGAGCGCGCCCATGATGGAGCCGCCCGGCCGCACCTTGACGAACAGCGCGCCGATGATCGAAGCGATGATGGAGACGCCCCCCAGCACCAGCGGATACAGCACCGCGTTGCGTCCGGCTTCGGCGATCATCAGGCTGCCCAGCAGCATGGCGGCGATCACCGTGACCGCATAGGTTTCGAACAGGTCGGCGGCCATGCCGGCGCAGTCGCCCACGTTGTCGCCGACATTGTCGGCGATCACCGCCGGGTTGCGCGGATCGTCCTCGGGGATGCCGGCTTCCACCTTGCCGACCAGGTCCGCGCCGACATCCGCGCCCTTGGTGAAGATGCCACCGCCCAGGCGCGCGAAGATCGAGATCAGCGACGAGCCGAAGGCCAGGCCCACCAGCGCGTGCAGCGCCTGCGCGACGTCCAGCCCCAGGCGCAGCAGCACGGCATAGTAACCAGCGACACCCAGCAGGCCGAGGCCCACCACCAGCATGCCGGTGATCGCGCCACCGCGGAATGCCACGTCCATGGCCGCGCTGATGCCGTTGCGGGCCGCCTCGGCGGTACGCACGTTGGCGCGCACCGATACGTTCATGCCGATGTAGCCGGCCGCGCCGGAGAGGATGGCGCCGATGGCGAAGCCGATCGCCGTGTACCAGCTGAGGAACAGGCCGACCAGCAGGAACAGGACCACGCCGGCGATGCCGATGGTCAGGTATTGCCGGTTGAGATAGGCGCGGGCCCCTTCCTGGATCGCCGCGGCGATGGCGGCCATGCGTTCGTTGCCGCTGGCCTGGCGTGCGATCCAGCGCGCCGAAACGATTCCGTACACGATCGCGACGATGGCGCACAGCAGCGCCAGTGATAACCCATGACGTTCCAGCATGACCCCTCCCGAAGTGGATGATTGGCATCCAGCGGTGGTGAACGCACCACGAGGGGGACGACGGGCTGCAGCGAGTGGACCAACCCGTACCGATCCTGGCTGTCGCCCGACGTATGGTGGTGTTCAGCATTCCCTGGTGCCCGCAGTATGCGGGGACGCGGATGGGGGTGCCAGCCTTTGCGCGCGGTTAAGGCGGATTCTGCGACGGTGCCGTCACAACGTCGTGGAGATCCGTGCATGCGCCTGCCTCTTCTGTTTCTCGCCGTCCTGGCTCCGAACCTGGCCGTGGCCGCCGAAACGCCCGAACTGCAACGTGGGACGGGCGCCGCGCAGGCGGTCGGTGCGGTCCACACCCTGCGCCAGATCCCCGAAGCCTGTGCGCGGCTGGAAGGCATATACACCGGGGATGCGGCGCAGCCCTACCGCTTTGCGCCGGTGCGTACCAGCGAGCAGTGCCAGCCGCGTGCGCGTTTCGTGGACTTCGCCAAGGCCCAGCCCAGTGCGGAGAAGGGCTGGAAACTCAACGATGTGATCCGTGTGCCGGATGCCGCCTGCCCCTCGCGGCAGGCGGTGGTAAGGGTCTGGCGGCTGCCGGTGGCACCGAACACCGAACGCGACGGACAGGGGCAATCGCGCATCTACCTGGAGGATGCGAAGAAGCAGGCCGCCAGCGGCGGCATGCCGAAGGTGACGATGTTCGCCGCGCAGTTGCAGATGGAAGGCAAGGCCTGCCCTTGACGGAAGTTGTGTAGCGCCGGGCTCTGCCCGGCTGAAGCCTTACCGCGCAGCCGGGCAGAGCCCGGCTCTACCTGTCGAAGGCGTCGAGTTTCTTCTTTACCGCCACGTTCTTCAGGGTTACATACTTCGGCAGTCCATCCGGGCCATACGGCAGCGGTGCTTCGCCCCGGATCAACGGCTGCAGGTAGGCGCGGGCCTTGTCGGTGATGCCGAAGCCATCGCGACGGATGAAGCCCGCAGGCATCTTCTTCTCATGATTGGCGATCTTCGCCAATGGCGCTGCTTCGATCCTCCAGCGATACGGCTTGTCGCTGCTGCGCACGATGACCGGCATCACCCCGTTCTGTCCGGCCAGTGCCATGCGCACCGCTGCCTTGCCGACCGCCTGGGCCTGCTCCCAGTCGGTCTTCGATGCAATGTGGCGGGCCGAGCGCTGCAGGTAATCCGGCAATGTCCAATGCACCTTGAAGCCCAACTGGTCCTTCACGCGGGCCCCCAGGTGGGCGGCAACGCCACCGAGCTGGGTATGGCCGAACGAGTCCTTGCCGCCACCGGCATCGGCCACGAAGCGGCCATCGGCGGTAGCGATGCCTTCCGAGGCGACCACGACGCAGTAGCCGACCCGCTCCACCACCGCCTTCACCCGGGCCAGGAACGCGGCCTCGTCGTAGGCGCGCTCGGGCAGCAGGATCAGGTGTGGCGCTTCGTCGGCACCGCTGCCGGCCAGCCCGGCCGCGGCGGCCAGCCACCCGGCATGGCGGCCCATCGCCTCGTAGATGAATACCCGCGTGGAGGTTTCGGCCATCGCCGCCACGTCCAGTGCGGCCTCGCGCACCGATACGGCGGTGTATTTGGCGGCCGAGCCGAAGCCGGGGCAGGTGTCGGTAACGGCCAGGTCGTTGTCGATGGTCTTGGGCACACCGATGCAGGTCAGGTCGTGACCGTGGGCCCGCGCCAGCTCGGATACCTTCAGGGCGGTGTCGGCCGAGTCGTTGCCGCCGTTGTAGAGGAACCAGTGCACGTCATGGGCCTGCAGGACCTGCAGCAGCCGTTCGTACCGGGGACGGTCCTGGTCCAGTGACTTGAGCTTGTAGCGGCACGAGCCGAATGCGCCGCCGGGCGTATGCGCCAGAGCGCGGATGGAAGCGATGGATTCGCGCGAGGTGTCTATCAGGTCCTCGCGCAGCGCACCGAGGATCCCATTGCGGGCGGCCAGCACCTTGATGCCCCGCGCACGTGCTTCCTGGATCACTGCCGAAGCGGTGGCATTGATGACGGCGGTGACGCCGCCGGACTGGGCATAGAGCAGGGTGCCTTGGCGCATGGAGACTCCGTTCGGGGGGAAGGACATTGCAGGGACATTACCCGGATGCGGTAAAGTGGGGGTATTGCGGTGCAGCGATACCGGTGCGTCCGGTCGCGGCATCTTTCGGATTTTCAACATGTTGGAGTCAGGTTGATGCGATTGGTACTGTTGGGGCCGCCCGGTTCGGGCAAGGGAACGCAGGCGACCCGCCTGAAGGAAAAGCTCGGCATTGCCCACATTTCCACCGGTGACCTGCTGCGTGCCGAAGTCGCTGCCGGTTCGGAGCTGGGCAGGCAGGCCAAGGCGGTGATGGATGCCGGCAACCTGGTGTCCGATGAGATCCTGCTGGGCATGCTGCGCTCGCGCCTGAAGCAGGATGACGTGGGCAAGGGTTTCA
>JAFAFF010000167.1 GCA_023423605.1 Pseudomonadota bacterium | reverse complement strand
CCCAGGTCGCGCAGCAGCACCCGTTCGCCGTGGCATTCGATGCGCGCATGCTGTTCGGCGAAGGCCGGCTCGTCGATCTCGATGTCCGCCTCGGCACCGCGGCCGACCAGGCGCGGACGATCCAGCGTGAAGCTGCGGCCATGGTGGCGACCGCCCAGCCCACGCAACAGGCGGGGCTCGTCCGGCTGTTGCACGGACTGCACCGCAGGCGGCGTGGCCGGTGCGTCCACCGCGCCCTGGATGAGCATTTCCACGCCGTCCACATACAGGCCATCGCCGGCACGCAGCAGTGCCATGCGCCGCACGGGCCGTCCGTTGACGTGAACACCGCGTACGCCCGTGGCTACCTGCAGCCACAGGCCGCGGTCGTCCAGGCACAGCTGCGCCAGCAGCAGGCTGCCCTGGCTTCCCTTGCTGCCATCGACCATGCGGATGCTGCCGTTGGCCTGGCGTACGATGCGTTGCACCCCGGGCGCCAGGGGCTGGTCGGGCTGTGCGTGTTGGCTGAAATGGACGAGCAGGTTGTGCATGCGCCGCAGCCTAGCAGGTGGCCGACGATCGCAGAAGAACCGTCGTTGTTGGCGTTTGCCGCCGCGATGCGCACAATGCTCGCCCAACGTTACGTTTCCCCACGCAAGGAACCCGCATGTCCAGCATCGATGTCCGCCACGCCCACGCCCTGCCTGCCGACCAGGCGCGCCAGGCCATCGAAGAGGTGGCGGCCAAGCTTGCCGAACGCTTCGGGCTGCAGACGAACTGGCGTGGCGACGTGCTGGACTTTTCCGGCAGCGGCGTGGACGGCGCGATCGAGATGCAGCCCGGCACCGTGCGCGTCACCGCGACGCTGGGGTTCCTGCTGTCGGCGATGAAGTCGATGGTGGAAAGCGAGATCCAGCGGGTGCTCAAGGAAAAGCTTGGCTGAACCACGCGGCGCCGTGGCGCGGCCATCACGCCATCCGCGCAGCCACGCAGGTAACCTGCCTGGGTATCCGTCCAGGCAGGAGACCGCACATGACCCAGTACGACGAGCACGACCCCCGCGTTGAAGGCCAGGACAAGGCGTCCTTCCAGGACCAGGCCGAGCGTTTTTCGCGGCGTTTCAGCGATTCGGCCCAGCAGGTATGGCTGGCCGGCCTGGGGGCACTGGGCCGCGCGCAGGCCGAAGGCAGCCGGTTCTTCGAGGGCCTGGTGCGCGAAGGCGAGGCCTACGAATCGCGGCGCCGCGACAAGGGCACCGGAGAGGATCCGGGTTGGCGCGACAGCGTGGAAGAGCAGCTTGGCCAGGCCCGCGAAAAGGCCACCGGCACCTGGGAGAAGGTGGAAAAGGCCTTCGAGGACCGCGTGCAGGGCGTGCTGAAGCGCCTGCATGTACCGAACGCCGATGACGTGGCAGCACTGAACAGCCGCATCGATGCGCTCACCACCCGCCTGAACCGACTGGAAAGCCGTTCGGCGAGCACCGCCAGTGGCGAGCCCACCCCGGGCAGCCACCAGTCCCCCGGTGGCCCCTGAGACCGACGGCATCGGGTGGATTGTTGCAAAGCACCAATGACTGCGTGACAATCGATCCGACCCGCCAGTACTCCCTGCCGTTTGTTCCCTCCCCTCACGGCTTTGGTACTGGCGGGTTTTTGTTGTCCGCGCCCCGCAATGGACGGCGCAGGCGCCACACGCGCCCTTACACTGTCGCCCCTTTTACCGTCTGCCTCTGAATGTTCCCCTGGATCACGGCCCTGCTGTCGGCGCTTGCCTGTTTCTTGCTTGCCTCTGCCTGGCTGTGGCTGGTGAAGCGACGCCGCAAGGAAATGTCGCTTGGCCTGCAGGCGCTGGCGGGCATGCACTGGCGCGAGTTCTCCGAACTGGTCAAGCGTGCGCTGTGCGAACGCCGTCAGCTGCATGAGCTGCGTCGCGATGTGCAGGACACACTGGAACCGCGCAGCGACTTCCTGCTCGGCGGCAACGACGGGCACTGGCTGGTGTCCTGCAAGCACGGCCTGGCCTACCGCATCGGTACGGCGGCGGTGAATGAGCTGGGCGCGGCCGCACGCCTGTCCGGCGCGCGCGGTGGCATCCTCATCACCGAGGGCCGCGTGGATGGCGAAGGCCAATCCGTGGCCGACAAGCAGGCAGTGGAAGTGCTGGATGGCAAGCGCCTGTGGCCACTGCTGTCACCGTATCTGCCGGGCGACATCGAATCGCGCGTGCGCGCATCGGCGCGCCACGAGGCGCTGCGGCGCACTGTCATTGCCGCATTGGCATCCTGCACGGCCGGGCTGCTGGTGGGCTTTGGCCTGCAGGCCGCGCAGGTGCCCTCGCCGTTTGATGGCACCGCCACCACAGCGGTGGCGCCAACGCCCGCGGCAAGCGACGCCGGCAGCACGCCTGCCGACAGCGACGGCAGCGACGGCAGCGAAGGTGTGACGGATGCGCGGCCTGCGGGCGCTGCGGGGGTACAGCAAGGCGGGCCTGCAGCAGAGCTGATCGATCCGGACGAGGAAACGCTGCGCCGCTACCAGCAGCAGCTTTCGCGTGCGCTGGGACGCATCGACGGGGTATCCAGCGCGGTCTGGCAGACCCGGCAGACGCTGGTGGTGAGCCGCACCACAGATATCGATGCGGTGTGGCCGAAGATCTGCGACGAGGTGACGCGCCATCCATCGCTGCGCAACGTGCGCGTGCAGCTCGATGCACGCCCTGGCGTGCAGGAGCCGGTGCGCTGGCGGCAATGCGCCACCTTGTGATTTCACCGACGGCCACGCGGTATCCCTGCTCCACATAGAGCGGGGCTTTGCCCCGCTGCACGGTAAAGCCCCCAGCCGGGCAGAGCCCGGCTCTACATGATGCATGCCCGGCCCCACGAAAGGCCACGGCCGACTGATTCTGGTGGGTGACGACCGTTGGTCGTCACGCCTTCCGGGCCTGTGACGACCAACGGTCGTCAGCCACCGTGGAGCGGGGCTCTACCAGCCGGGCAGAGCCCGGCTCTACCGGGGGCTGCCGGGGGCGAAGCGCGCTACCAGGTCCCAGGCGTCGCCCAGGAAGATCTGCCGCACGCGCGTGATCGCCTGCTCGCCGCGCCAGGTGTGGCGCTCGATCACCAGGCACGCGGTGCCTGGCTTCACGTCCAGCTGGTTCGCCGTTGCCGCATCCGCGCCCCACGCACTGATGCGGTGCTGGGCGCGCGTCCAGGACACGTTCTGCAGCAACCAGCTGCCCGGCGCGGTGACGGCGAAGTCCACTTCCAGCACCTCCGGCACGCCGAGCGGGCTGATCAGCCGGTGCTCCAGTGCCAGCGGACGATCATCGGCCATATGCAGGCACTCCATCGCCAGCAGCTGGCCCTCCCCGGCCAGCGCCTGCTCGCCCTCATGGTCAATCTGCGCATCACGCAGTTCGCGCCGCAGCAGGCGATAGGCGTAGGCATGGCCCATCGAGCCAACCTGCCGCGCGATGTCCGGAATTTCCAGCGCCACCAGTTCCAGGTGCGGCGATTGCCGGGCCACGAACGAGCCGGCACGCCGACGCCTTTCGATCATCCCGCTTTCGGCCAGCGCCGTCAGCACCTTGTTCACTGTCATCCGCGAGCAGCCGTACTGTTCCATCAGCTCATGCTCGAACGGAATGCGGAATCCCGGCGCCCATTCGCCACTGAGGATGCGGTTTTCCAGTTCGCTGCGGATGCGCTGGTTGAGCGTGGCGGACTTGCTGGCCTTCACTGGGGTCCCGGACATGAAAGAAGAAGGTAGGGAAAATATCAGCCCAGCACGCCCTGCAGCGCCTGGGCGAAACGGGCGGTGATTGCCTCGCGCTGCAGGTGACGGCCGTTGGCGACGCATTGCCGGCCATGGCGCCATACCGAACGCAGCGCGCCATTACGTGCGGCGAATACCCAGCTGTCAAGCAGCGCATCGCCGCGCCGGCCCAGCAGCGCCGGATGGCCCGCATCCAGTTCCAGCAGGTCCGCGCTGGCACCCACCTGCAGACCGGCCTGCACACCCAGTGCCTGCGCGCCGCCCTGCAGCGCACCGGCGAACAGGAAACGGCCGCTGCTGCAGCCCGCATCAGGGGCCAGCACATTGCGTCCACGCAGGGTCAGGCGCTGGCCGTATTCGAGCAGCCGCAGCTCCTCGGCAGCATCGATGAGCACGTTGGAATCGGAGCCGATACCGAAGCGACCGCCTTCGCGCGCGAACGCCTGCATCGGGAACACGCCGTCACCCAGGTTGGCTTCGGTGATCGGGCACAACCCGGCGACGGCGCCGCTGGCCACCAGCCGCGCGCGTTCGTCCCCGTCGATATGGGTGGCGTGCACCAGGCACCAGCGCGCATCCACCGCCGCGTGTTCGTACAGCCAGCGCACCGGGCGCAGCCCGCTCCAGGCAACGCAGGCATCCACCTCGCGCAGCTGTTCAGCGATATGGATATGCACTGGTCCCGCGTTGAGCGGCAGCAGCGCGGCCAGTTCCTCGCCGGTCACCGCGCGCAGACTGTGCGGCGCGATGCCCAGCACCGCATCGGGCAGGACGGCCAGTGCGCTGCGCGCGCCCTCCAGCAGCCGGGCGAAGCCGTCGACATCATGGATCAACCGGCGTTGCGCCGGATTCGGCGGTGCGCCCCCGAAATCGGCATGCGCATAGAACACCGGCAGCAGGGTCAGGCCGATACCGGTCCGTGCCGCCGCCGCCGCAATGCGCGCGCTCATTTCCGCAGGCTCCGCGTATGGCCGGCCATCGGCATCGTGGTGCAGGTAATGGAATTCGCCGACGCGGGTGAACCCGCATTCCAGCATCTCCATGTACGCCTGCGCTGCAATCGCCTCCATCGCCTCCGGGCGCAGCGCGGCAAGGAAGCGGTACATCAGTTCACGCCAGCTCCAGAAACTGTCGCCGCCGCCTCCGCCGATTTCGGTCAGGCCGGCCATGCCACGCTGGAAGGCATGGCTGTGCAGGTTCGGCAGGCCCGGCACGAGGATATCCAGGCGTTTTTCACCGGCTCCAGCGGGCTTGCCGGCCTCGACGGTGACGATCCGCCCGTCCGCGACGTGCAGCCGCACATCGCTTGTCCACCCCTGCGGCAGCAGGGCCTGCGCGGCATGGAATACGACGGATGCGGACGGATCGATCATGGCTGGACAACCTGGAAAGGACGCCTATATTGTATAGACATATA
>JAFAFF010000147.1 GCA_023423605.1 Pseudomonadota bacterium | reverse complement strand
GCGTAGCTCATCGCACCGACGGCGGCCAGCGCCACCAGGATGTACACCGTGGTGCAGCCGATCATCGAGCCGATGATGCCGATGGACAGGTCGCGCGCCGGGTTCCTGGTTTCTTCGGCCGCCGTGGCGATCGCATCGAAACCGTAAAAGGCGAAGAAGATGATCGCCGCGGCAGCCATCACGCCACGCTCCACGCCGTCCGGGCCCAGCGACTTGGCGAAACCATAGGGCATGAACGGCTGCAGGTTGGCGCTGTCGAAGGCGGGCAGCGCAACGGCAACGAACACGGCCAGGGCGATGATCTTCAGCACCACCAGCACCGCGTTGAGGGTGGCGCTTTCCTTGGTGCCCAGCATCAGGCCGCCGGCCACCACCCAGGTGATGATCACCGCCGGCAGGTTGAACACCCCGCCTTCCACATGCGGACCGGCGGAAAGCGCCATCGGCAGCCGCACGTCGATGCCCATCTGCAGGTTCAGCCATTCCAGGAAGCCGACGAAATAGCCCGACCAGCCGACCGCCACCGTGCTCACCACCAGCGAGTATTCGAGGATCAGGCTCCAGCCGACCACCCAGGCGAAGATTTCACCGAGCGCGCTGTAACTGTAGGTATAGGCACTGCCCGCGGCAGGCATCATCGTCGCCAGTTCGGCATAGGCCAGTGCCGCGCAGGCGCAGACCGCGCCGGCGATGGCGAAGGAGATCAGCACCGCCGGACCGGCCAGATTGGCGCCGACGCCGATCAGCGTGTAGATGCCGGTGCCGACGATCGCACCGATGCCCATCGCGATCAGATGCGGCCAGCTGAGCGTACGGACCAGCTGCCGCCCGGCCTCGTGGACGGTGACGGAATCCAGGGATTTGCGCCGGAGCAAAGACATTCAGGCCTCGTGACAGGAAACGACAAGGGCCCGAGTGTTACCGAATAGCGCGCAACATTACTACTGCCAATCGCTCAGCGGCCACGGATAGATCTCGTGCGCGACGTGACGTGCCGGAAACGGCACAAATGCGGGTGTGGTGCTGTCTGCATTGCCGCAGGCATCGAGGACCGGGTCTGCATCACCCGTTCAGTCCCAGCCGGATACCGAACGCGACCAGGAACAGCCCGGCCACCCGCCGGAGCACGTCGCTCACCCGTGGATGCTGGATCAGCCGTCGGCGCGCCAGGTTGCCGACCCCGATGAGCAGTGAACAGTAGGCGATGCTGGTAACCAGGATGATGCCCGCCAGTGCCGCGAACGTCGCCAGTCCCTGATGCTGGCGCGGATCGATGAACAGCGGCAGGAATGCCATGTAGAACAGGATGGCCTTCGGGTTGAGCAGGCTTACCAGGATGGCCTGGCGGAAATACTGCCCCGGCGCCAGGCGGACGCTGCCGGGCGATCCGGCAGGGCTTGCCGGCGGTGTCCGCAGCAGGCCGGCCCCGACCCAGACCAGATAGGCCGCACCCACGTACTGCACGGCGCTGAACACCAGCGGATTGGCCTTCAGCAAGGCCGCGACGCCGGCCAGCGCCAGCCACATCAGGATCTGGTCGCCCACCGCAAGTCCGGCCAGGGCGGTGTAGCCGCCGCGGATTCCGCCACGGCCGGTGGCGGTGAGCAGAGTGAACGTGCCCGGACCCGGCAGCGCCAGGAACACCAGCACGGCGAGCAGGAAGGTCCACAGGTCCTGGATGCCCATCCACGGCATGACGGTGCACTCGTTCGAAATCGGAGCAGCATTCTCCGCTACCCTGCCGCGGCTCGAACAGTCCCCGGGCCGCACTGGAAGTGCGCACCGGACAGGGAAGACCGGAGAGGCCGCAGAGGGCCCTTTTCTGCCATTTCCACAGGCTACGTCTACCGATAATCGCGGCTTCTTCGCACAGGACGGCCCGGTGGGAAACGACACTGCTCTGCATATCCACCCTCAAGGCGGCGTGCCGCGGCCCACGTCCTCGCAGACACGCACGGCGTCGTCGAGGATGGAGGTGAGCCTGGACAATCGACCGTTGCCCGCGCCGGCGTGGCAAGCTGGGTCCAGCGTGGCCGGATCGTTTGGCCCGGCCATGCACGCGCAGCAACGGGATCGTCAGCTGGAGCTGCAGGAATCAGCGCTGGCATTGCCAGTCGCACTGTCCACTGGCTTCCTCAGCCGGATGGTGGCGCAGTGCCTGCCTCCCGTCGCTCTTTTCCGCGCCTGCAGCACGCTGCCCGCGTTCTATTGCGACCCACCGGCCGTTTCTACATTCAGCGACGCGTGCGCTGCCGTGGCACGTGCCACCTCGCCAAGTGAAGCCATGGCCGGGTTGAACCGGTTGCTGGAAAAAGGCGTGCTGGCGCCAGCGATGGTGGCTTATGCCATCGCTTCGTTCGCCGCCTCACCCATGACATCAATGGCGAAGCTGCTCATCGGGGCGGTGGTTTGCGGCGTACAGGACGGCATGATGAACCGCTTGCTGCAGCACGTGGGCGTTCCCAGGCAGGAGGCCGCCAGATGCCTGGTCGAAGCGCAGCGTCTGCACGCCAATGGCTCTGCGGCATGGGGCGTACTGCAGGAAACGGCTGCTCCCTTGAGCGATGCGGTCGTCAGTCTGCTGGCAGACCCTGCTGACATTGATGTGGTGCAGGCCCGGATCGACGCCATCGACGATATCCATCGAATGTTCCAGGGTTCTCTGCTGGACGAGGAAAGAATAGCGGCCGCCCAGCGCGACGGCATGGCGCGACACGAAGAAATCGACGTCGGACTGAGGGGAATGAATGGTGCGGACAGCAGCGCCCCGTACCAGGAACGCGCGCGCCTTGAGTTCAGTCTGTCGCTGCTGCAAGCGCTGTCGGAGATCCCGCAGAACCCGGAGGACCTGGCTGGCGCCCTGAACGCCCTGCATGACGCGCGCGCGCAGCTCGCGTCCACGTCGTCATCTGCTGGCGGCCATACATGGCAGGGAAGGCTGCTCAGCTGGTTGCCTGCATGCCTGCTGGGCGTTCGCAACGTCCTTCCCCATACCGTCCAGGACACGGTGTCTGCGCCGTTCATCCCACAGCACGCGGGTGCGGTCTCCGTGCCAGTGGCATCGGCCGCTACGCGGTCATCGACGGCCTGCGGTGCGATCCGCCGCAACCCCATGGTTGCCACAGGCGCCTTTGCTACCGTCGTCATCACAGGTCTGCTCGGCGGTAGGCTGATCTCGCAGGCAACGGCACCGGGCAATGCGACCGGCGCCGGGATGCCCGATCCGGCCGAAGGAGCCGACGAGGCCGACACACCGCTGGCGCTGGCCCGGACACAGGGCCGCTACTCCCCGGAAGGCCAGTTTGCCGATGGATCCAGTTCGCTGTGCATCGGGGTGTATCTGCACGATGACCTGCTGCCCACCGATCTGCGCATCGAGGAAATCCACCGGAAATATTTCAGCTGGTTGCTGCAGGAACTGAAGACGGTGTTTCCCGGCAAGCACATCTATTTCCATTACATGAAACAGGTTCCAGGCATCACCGATATGTCCTACAGGACAGCGTTCGATGAGCTTCGCTCACTGGACACGTTCACCCAGAAGGCCATGGAACATCGCATGGGTGGTGCGATTCCATTCAATTACATGCACAAGTATCTGCTCATGACAGACTCCGGCCCCTCCCTGTTGATCGATGGCATCGCCGGACGTCATTCAGCCATCGCCAGCGACAACCGCTACGGGGTACCGGCACACGAAATCGGCCACATGCTCGATGCCGAGCATGAGCATGCACGCGTGCACTACAACGGATGGTGGTGTGGGACGCTGATGAAGGCCGGTGCGGCCAATCTGTTCCGATCCACCTGCTACTTCTTCTCCGAGGAGAATCGTCAACGGATGCGGGCGCACCAGAAGGACTGGGCCAATCCCCCATACGGGTAACCGTCGCCGATGGCGGCAGGGGACGGGAGATGCCGGTGAGCCGCCGCGTGACGCCCGGTGGCGTGGCTTTCAAAGTCATCCCGGCGCGCGCATCCTAGGCATTCTCCCCTATGCGAGACGTGTCCATGCGCGCTGTTGCCTATACCCGGTCCGGATTACCCATCGACGATCCACATGCCCTGCAGGACATCCAGCTGGAGCTGCCCAGCCCCGGCCCGCGCGACCTGCGCGTGGCGGTGCGCGCGGTGGCGGTGAATCCGGTGGATACCAAGGTACGCCGTACCGCAGCCACCGAAGGCCCGCGCGTACTCGGCTTCGATGCGGTGGGCGTGGTGGACGCGGTGGGCAGCGAGGTCACCCTGTTCCAGCCGGGTGATGAGGTCTATTACGCCGGTGCCATCGATCGTCCGGGCAGCAATGCCGAATACCAGCTGGTGGATGAGCGCATCGTCGGCCGCAAGCCGGCCAGCCTGGATGACGCCCAGGCCGCAGCACTGCCGTTGACGGCCATCACCGCGTGGGAACTGCTGTTCGACCGCCTGCGCATCGCCGAAGGCGGCGGCGAAGGCCAGGTGCTGCTGGTCATCGGCGCCGCTGGTGGCGTGGGCTCCATCCTGGTGCAGCTGGCCCGTCAGCTGACCCGTCTGACGGTGGTCGGCACGGCATCGCGGCCGGAAACCCAGGACTGGGTATATGCACTGGGCGCGCACCATGTCATCGACCATTCGCTGCCGCTGGCCGAAGGCTTGGCCCGGCTGGGCATCAAGCAGGTGCAGCACGTGGCCAGCCTGACCCACACCGACCAGCATTACGCGCAGATCATCGACATACTGGCCCCACAGGGCCAGCTGGGGTTGATCGATGATCCGGGCCAGCTGGACGTGATGGCGCTCAAGCGGAAGTGTGCGTCGCTGCACTGGGAGTTCATGTTCGCCCGGCCGCTGTTCCAGACCGCGGACATGCAACAGCAGCACGTGCTGCTGAACCGGGTGGCGGGCCTGGTGGATGCCGGCGTGCTGCGCACCACGCTGGGCGAGCACTACGGCCGCATCGACGCGACCAACCTGCGCCGCGCCCATGCCCTGCTGGAAAGCCATCGCGCCAAGGGCAAGATCGTCCTGGAAGGCTTCTGAAAAAAGGGGGACGGAGGTGGTTATCTGCAATTAACTACCTCCGTCCCCATTTTTTGCGTGCCGGCTCAGCAGGTGAGACGGCGTCCGCCTAGACTAGGGCCATGCAAACCCAGATTCCTGCCCTGTTGGCCGTGCTGCTGCTGGCCGTCCTCCTCATCCTGCTGATAGTGCTGCTGCGTCGCGCCAACCAACCGGATGCGTCCAGCGATCTTGAATCCCTGCGCCTGGCCGTGGCCCAGGAACGCGAGCGCAGCCTCGCCGCCCAGGTGGAAGCCGGCCAGCTGCGTGGGCGCCTGCAGGCATTGCAGGAGGATCTGGAGGGGGAGCGGCTGCGCGCCGTCGAACGCCAGCAGCTGCTGGCCACGGCGCAGGCCCGCGCCGAACGCGAGGCGGCAATGGCGGGCGAGCGCGAAACACGCCTGGGCGAACGCGAGCAGGCGGTGAGGCAGCTGCAGCAACAGCTGCGCGAACTGCAGGAACAACTGCAGGCGCAGCGCGACAACTACCAGCAGCTGCATGGCGAGCACACACGCGTACAGGCCAACCTGCAGCACGCCCAGCAGGCCAGCGCGGAACTGCGCGCGTACCTGGACACGGCGCAGGAAAAGCTCAGCGGCGCGTTCGCCGAACTGGCCGGCAAGGTGTTTGAAGAACGCGGCCAGCAGTTCGAAAGGAATGTTCGACAGGCGACCGGTCAATCGCGCCTGGATATCGAAAACCTGCTCAAGCCTTTCACCGAACGCCTG
>JAFAFF010000124.1 GCA_023423605.1 Pseudomonadota bacterium | reverse complement strand
AAGAGCTGGCTGACCGAAGCGCCGCTGCGCATGCTGATGAACAACCTGCACCCGGACGTGGCCGAGCGCCCGCAGGAACTGGTGGTGTACGGCGGCATCGGCCGCGCTGCGCGCGACTGGGAAAGCTTCGATGCGATCGTCGATACGCTCAAGCGTCTGGACGACGACCAGACCCTGCTGGTGCAGTCCGGCAAGCCGGTGGGCGTGTTCCGCACCCATGCCGATGCGCCGCGCGTGCTGATCGCCAATTCGAACCTGGTGCCGCGCTGGGCCAACTGGGACCACTTCAACGAACTGGACAAGAAAGGCCTGGCCATGTACGGCCAGATGACCGCCGGCAGCTGGATCTACATCGGTGCGCAGGGCATCGTGCAGGGCACCTATGAGACCTTCGTGGAGATGGGTCGTCAGCATTACGGCGGCAACCTGGCCGGCAAGTGGCTGTTCACCGGTGGCCTGGGCGGCATGGGCGGCGCGCAGCCGCTGGCCGCGGTGATGGCCGGCGCGTCATGCCTGGCGGTGGAATGCCGGAAGAGCAGCATCGACATGCGCCTGCGTACCGGTTACCTGGATACCTGGACGGACTCCCTCGACGAGGCGCTGCGGTTGATCGAGGAATCGTGCATGGCGAAGAAGCCACTGTCCGTCGGCCTGCTGGGCAATGTCGCCGACGTGCTGGACGAACTGCTGGTGCGCGGCGTGAAGCCGGACCTGCTGACCGACCAGACCTCCGCGCACGACCCGGTCAACGGCTACCTGCCGCAGGACTGGACTGTTGAACAATGGGACGAAAAACGTGTGTCCGCCCCCAAGGAAGTGGAAAAGGCCGCACGTGCGTCGATGGCCAACCACATCCGCGCCATGCTCGCTTTCCACGCGCTGGGCGTGCCCACCGTGGACTACGGCAACAACCTGCGGCAGATGGCGCTGGAAGAAGGCGTGGAAAACGCCTTCGACTTCCCCGGTTTCGTCCCTGCCTACATCCGTCCCCTGTTCTGCCGCGGCATCGGCCCGTTCCGATGGGCTGCACTGAGTGGCGATCCGGAAGACATCGCCAAGACCGATGCGAAGGTCAAGGAACTGATTCCGGACAACCCGCACCTGCATCGCTGGCTGGACATGGCAGCGGAGAAGATCAGCTTCCAGGGCCTGCCGGCGCGCATCTGCTGGGTGGGCCTGGGCGACCGCGACCGGCTGGGCCTGGCATTCAACGAAATGGTCGCCAACGGTGAGTTGAAGGCGCCGGTGGTGATCGGCCGCGACCACCTGGACAGCGGCAGCGTGGCATCACCGAACCGCGAGACCGAAGCGATGGCCGACGGTTCCGATGCGGTGTCCGACTGGCCGCTGCTCAACGCGCTGCTCAACACCGCCAGCGGCGCCACCTGGGTATCGCTGCATCACGGCGGCGGCGTGGGCATGGGCTTTTCGCAGCACGCCGGCATGGTGATCGTCTGCGACGGTACCGAAGCAGCGGCGAAGCGGATTGGCCGCGTGCTGTGGAATGACCCGGCCACCGGCGTGATGCGCCATGCCGATGCGGGCTATGAGATCGCCGTGGAATGCGCCAGGGACAAGGGACTGGACCTGCCCGGCATCCTGCGCTGACGCTTGCGGCAAGGCCGGTGACGACCAACGGTCGTCACCCACCAGATTGATCTGACCTTCCACCAGGAGCGGAAACGGAAGTGGTGGCGCCCGACCGTTGGTCGTGGCGGCGGCGCGCAGCGCCGTGGCAGAGAGGCTGCGGCAAGCCAGTGACGACCAACGGTCGTCACCCACCGGACGGGGTCGTCACCCACCCAACTGGGGCGTCACCCACCGGGCTGGGTCATCACCCATCGGGTTGGGTCTTTACCCACAGGGTTGGTCGGGCTTCCCCACCAGGAGCAGAAACGGGAGTGGTGGCGCCCGACCGTTGGTCGCGGCGGCGGCGCGCAGCGCCGTGGCAGAGAGGCTGCGGCAAGCCAGTGACGACCAACGGTCGTCACCCACCGGACGGGGTCATCACCCACCGGACGGGGTCGCATTGCGCAACACCCACCTTCCTGTTAACTTTCGCGGAAGCTGAATGGTTTACAGGATTCGTGCCTGGGCCACGATGCGTTTCCCTCACTGCCCGCACCGGTTCCTCGATGCCTTTCCAGACCCGCTTTGCAACGCTCCGCCCTGCCCTCCTTTCGCTGTGTGTCGCCAGCTGCCTCCTGGCGGTAGCCACCGCGCACGCTGCCCCGGCCATGCAGGCCACTACGCTGGATCGCGTGGACGTCAATGCCGCCAGCTCCACCGTCAATGCCCGCAAGGCGCTGCAACGCGTCCCCGGTGCCGGCAACGTGATCGATCTCGAAAAGGTATCGCAGGGCCGCGTGGGCGGCACCGCCGATGTACTGGCCTATCAGCCGGGCATCAGCGCGCAGTCGCCCGGCAACGAGGGCGCCAAGGTGTCCATCCGTGGGTCCGGCATCAACCGCGGTCCCGGCGCGCATGCGTCGGGCATTGCCGTGTCGCTGGATGGGCTGCCGTTTAGCGGGCCCGGCGGAACGCCGTACGAACTGCTGGAACCGGTATGGCTGTCGCGCGTGGAGGTGTTGCGTGGCGCCAACGGATTCGAGCGCGGAGCGCTGGCGCTGGGCGGTGCGATCAACTACGTATCACGCAACGGCCGTGATGCGCCCGGTTTCGACGTGCACTACGAAGCCGGCAGCCATGGTTACCAGAAGCGCAGCCTCGGCTATGGCGGAGAACAGGGCGCGCTGGACTACTACGTCAACTATGCCGATACCGAGTACGACGGCTACCAGGATCATGCCTCCGGTGATGGCAAGGGCGCGATGGCCAACATCGGCTGGCAGATCAGCCCGGAACTGCAGACCCGCTTCTTCCTGCGCTACCGCGAAACCAACCATGAAACGCCCGGACGGCTGACGCGCGCACAGATCCGCAACGATCCGCGCGCTGCCAATCCGGCCAATCTGTCGATCGACGCGAAGCGACCGCAACCGGGCAGCACATGGATCGGCAACATGACCACGCTGCAGATCGACGGGGATTCCTCGCTGCAGGCCGGGCTGGTGTATCACCGCTATCCGATGGACTTGAACGAAAGCCTGTACCGGCAGCAGCTGGATTACGCCAACCTCAACGCGACGCTGGATTACCAGCGCCGCCACGCGCTGTTCGGCAGGGACAGCGTCACCACTGTGGGCCTGCGTGTTACCCACGACCTGGATGCCGACGTGCGCGAAACGCTGCGCTTTGCCAGCAACGGCTATCCGGCCGGCACGCACACGCGTGATTTTTCGCACCATGGCACCGACAGCACGCTGCACGTCAGCAACGAACTGGCGCTGACCGAGGCGCTGCGCCTGCAGACCGGGCTGGCGGTGATACAGACCCGGCGCGATGTGCAGGTCACCTGGCCCGCTACACCCGAACGGCTGCACGGACAGGACTGGGATTACGCGCCACGGTTGGGCTTCACCTGGCAGGCTTCACCGGCCACGCAGTGGTTCGGCAACCTGAGCCGTTCGGTGGAACCGGGGCACCCATGGTCGATGATCTGGGGCTCCAACCAGTACTTCGCGCCCGGCAACGGTGCATCGAGCGGCCGCCAGCGGGCGCCGGTCCCGCTTGCCAACCAGACCGCCAGCACGCTGGAGCTCGGCGCGCGCGGCGAGGCCGGGATCGGACGCTGGGAACTCACCGGCTATTACGCGCATGTCCGCCATGAACTGCTGAGCGTGGAACTGTTTCCCGTGCCGAACCTGTTCATCGCCGAGAACAACGCCAGCCCGACCCTGCATCGTGGCGTGGAAGCCGGCCTGGACAGCACGTTGTGGCAGCATGGCCGTGGCCGGGTGTCGCTGCGCCAGGCCTACACCTTCAGCGATTTCCGCTACCGCCATGATGACCGCTTCGGCAGCAACCGCCTGCCCGGCCTGCCACGGCATTACTACCAGGGCGAACTCCGCTACGACCATGGCTCCGGCTTCTACGCGGCATTGAACACCGAATACGCATCGAAGATGTTCGTGGACTACGCAAACAGTTTCAGCGCCGACAGCCACGTCATCTTCGGCAGCCGTTTCGGCTTCGATGCGCCCAGCGGCCGCTGGCAGGGCTGGCTGGAACTGCGCAACCTGGGCGACCGCCACTACGCCGCTACCGTTACTCCCGGGTACGACGACAGCGGAACGGATGTCGCACGCTCAACGCCCGGCGAAGGCTTCGGCGTATATGCGGGGTTCCGCATCCGCAGCTGGTAATCCATGACCGTGTAGAGCCGGCCTCTGGCCGGCTGCCCGGACCGCCTGCCTGCGCAATCCACCACCCACCTTAACCGCAGGCATCACCTGCCATGCAAGGCGACATCGATCGCGCGCTGCACCAACGGCGCCATGCGCGCGTAACCCTCTGCGGTGGGATGCACGCCATCCTCCGCCAGCGTCCTGTCCAGCCCGCCCTCGGCATTGGCCAGTGCGGCGTGGTAATCCAGATACTGCACACCCATGCGCTGCGCATGGCGCTTCAGCGCCGCGTTCAACGACCGCACCTTGTCGGCCGGGGCGATGCCTGGCTGCCAAGGGTAATCGCTCACGGGCAGCACCGACGCAAGTATCACCGCGATTCCGTGCAGCCTGGCAAGTTCGAGCATGGACTGCAGGTTGGCTTCGATCATCGCCTGCGGGGCTGGACCGGTGTTGCCGGCGATGTCATTGGTGCCGGCCAGGATGACCACTACGGCCGGCTTCAGCGCGATGACATCCTGGCGGAAACGCAACAGCATCTGCGCCGTGGTCTGCCCGGAGATGCCACGGTTGATGTAGCCCTTGCCCGGGAAGAAGCTGCTGCTGCCGGTGCGGCCCCAGCCTTCGGTGATGGAATCGCCGAAGAACACCACGCGCGGTGCCGTGGCCACCACCGGTGGCAGGGCTGCGTTCTCGTGCCGGTACCGCTGCAGCTGTGCGAAGTCGCGTACCCGCTGCTGCAGCGCCTGCACTTCGTCAAGCGTCAGCTGGCCGGCTGGCTTGTCGAGCAGCGGTGAAACCGCAGCGTCGTCCGCCGCCCGTACGCCCGTGCCAACCAGCGTCATCAGCAGCGTCGAGGCCATGATCCAGGCCCTGCGCGCACTGTTCATCAGCCTGCCCTCACTTCGGACCATGGGACGGCGGGACCTCGTTCGTCCCCCATGCCGTGTTCTTCGCGGTGCCCAGGGTGAACTCCAGCGTGCCACCGCGTTCGACGAAATCCGCCGGCAGCCAGCTTCTTCCGCTGTCCTTGCCGTCCACCTTCAGCGACTGCACGTAAGGAGCATCCATCGCCGCGCCCTCGGCCTTGACCACGATCTTCGCGCCCGGGCGTTCAATCACCGCCTGTGCGAACAGCGGGCTGCCGATCACCAGCTCCGCACGACCGGGATACAGCGGATACAGGCCCAGCGCGGACCACACATACCAGGACGACATCTGCCCCAGGTCGTCATTGCCCGGCATGCCTTCCGGCGCGTTGGTCCAGATCTGCCGCATCGCCTGGCGCACGGTCTCCTGGGTCTTCCAGGGCTGTCCTACGAAGTTGTACAGCCACGGTGCGGCGATGGACGGTTCGTTGTCCAGTTCGGCATGCAGCGGCCCGGATTTCGTGACCGCCCAGTCACCATTGTCCTTGCGGAAGAACGCGTCCATGCGCGCGATTGCCGCGTCCCGCCCGCCCAGTTGCTCGACCAGCCCGGCCGGATCGAACGGCACCATCCACAGGTACTGCGCACCGCTGCCTTCAACGAACCCGTCGTCGGCGGCCGGATCGAATGCCGCCCAGCTGCCGTCGGCATTGCGCGGCTGGATGTATCCGCCCTGTGCGGTCGCCTGCGGGTTGAACAGATTGCGCCACCATCCGGAGCGCTCCCGGAACACGCGGGCTCCGGATGGGTCTCCCGCCGCGCGCGCCAGTTCGGAGAGACCGAAATCCGCCGCGACCAGTTCCAGGGTGTCCGCCGCGCTGCCCCAGCCCGGCGCGCCCACCGGCATGTACTGGTGTTCAAGCCATTGGTCCAGCCCCGGACGCTGGCCCACGCACAACACCGGACAGCCCTTGCGGCTGAGATCGCGCGCAGTGGGAACCGTTGCGGCCTGTTTCAACGAAGCATAGGCGCGCTTGAGATCGAAGCGCCGGCCACCGAACGCATGGATGGCCGCCACCGATGGCGGAGAAGGATCGCCGTTCATGACCCCGGTCGCGCCGGTCAGGTGGGTCCAGCGGTCCCAGACGCCGCCGTTCTGGTCGGCCTGGTTGAGCAGCGACTGCGCGATGTCCGAGCCGATCTGTGGCTGCAGCAGCGTCACCAGTTGCAGCTGCGAGCGATAGACGTCCCAGCCGGAATAGTTCGCATACTGCGCGCGCTGTCCCTTGGCCAGCGCATGCACCTTGCCGTCCATGCCGCGGTACCGTCCATCGCCATCGCTGAACAGATTCGGTGCCAGCAGGGAGTGATACAGCGCGGTGTAGAACACCGTGCGCTCATCCGGCGTGCCGCCGCTGATGCGTACCTGGCCGAGCGTCCGGTTCCAGTGCGCCCGCGTGTCGGCCTGCACTTTCTCCAGCGACGTGCCCGCCGGGGCCTCGGCGCGCAGATTCGCACGCGCGCCGGCTTCATCCACGTAGGAAATGCCGATGCGCGCGGTCACCACGGGGCTGGTCCCGGGGTCGAAACTGATCCAGCCACCGGCACCCTTGCCGGCCGGCGGGTGGCCCTTGCTGCCATACGTGGTGCCACCGCCGCCCTGCTGCGCGCCTGCCTGCACCTCGGCATCCTTCCAGGTGCCGCCGACATCGAACGGCTGGTCGAATTCCGCCACGAAATGCAGGGTGTAATAGCTCTCGCGGCGATCTTCGGCCAGATAACCACAGAAGTTTCCGCTGGTGACCGAGCCGCTTACCGTGCGTGTTGCCGCATCGATGACGATGCGCGAATCGCTGCTGCCCACTTCGCTGTCGGAAGTCAGGAACAGCAGGTTGGCCGGCTTGTCGGCAGGGAAACGGAACTGGCCCACGGCCGTGCGTGCGGTTGCCCCCAGGCCAACGCTGACGCCGTTGTCCAGCGTCAGCGAATAGGCGCCGGGGCTGGCGCTCTCCTTCGCGTGATCCAGCAGGCTGGTGTAGCGCGTGGCCGCATCGGCCGATGACGGCGAAACCTCCACCGGTACGGTGACCGGCATGATCGGGATATCGCCGCTGGCACCGGTACAGCCGGAGCCGTTGACACGCGTCAGGCTGAAACCGCGCACCCCGTTCGAACGCCACTCGTAGCCCCCCGGTGCGGCGATGGGAAAGCGCTTGCCCGGCAGCGGGGTCATCTCGGGGCTGAAGGCCACCATGCCGAACGGCATCGAAGGACCGGGATACACGTTGCCGGCATTGGTGGTGCCGATGAAGGGATTGACCTCGGCGGCCAGGTCGGCAGGCGACGTGGCCGCCAGCAGCGAAGCCGGCACCAGGGCCAACACGGTGGATGCAGCGACCAGCAACGAACGGGACATCACGGACTCCCCAGCGGTGGGCGGCACGCACGCGCGCCTTCAGTGATCAGGGTAGTACGAGCAGCCGCCCGCGTGCACGCCACGATGGTCGTGCGTGTAGAGCGGGGCTCTGCCCCGCTGCGGTGACGACCAGCGGTCGTCACCCACCAGGCCGCCGGGAGTAGAGCGGGAACGTGAATCAGCCGGGCAGAGCCCGGCTCTACGTGGGATACGCGCCGTATGTTGCGCTCAATGTGCGTTCTTCACGTAGGTATCGAACCACGCGAGCATTTCCTGGACCAGCGTTTCGTTGGATTCCAGCGCCGTATACCAGTGCGGTTCGTTGGGCAGCATCACCAGCCGGGTGATCCCGCCATTGCCACGGATGGCCTGGTAAAGCTTGCGCGACTGGAACGGCTCGGTACCCGGATTGGCATCGTCCTCGCCATGCACGAGCAGCAGCGGCACCTTGATGCGGTCGGCATGGAAGAACGGCGACGCGGCGAGGTACACATCCTGCGCCTGCCACACCGAACGCCGTTCGTTCTGGAACCCGAACGGGGTGAACGTCTTGTTGTAGGAACCGCTGGTCGCAACGCCTGCCTTGAACAGGTCGGTATGTGCGACCAGGTTTGCGGTCATCAGCCCACCGTGGCTGTGGCCGGTGACGCCGATGCGGTTACGGTCCACCACGCCCATGTCCACGGCCTTGTCCACCGCCGCCTTCGCGTCGGCCTCCAGCTGCTGCAGGTAGGTGTCATAGGCAGTCTTCGGGTCGCCAACGATCGGGAACGAAGCGTTGTCGATGACCGCGTAGCCCGCCAGCAGCATCAGCCGGTAGGGCGCGAGCCGGGTGAAGGTCTGCTGCGAACCCGATACCTGCCCGGCCTGCGCGGCATTGGCGAAGTCCGCCGGATAGGCGTACAGGATGGCCGGCACGCGCTGGCCCTGCCGGTAACCCGGTGGGGTGTACAGGGTGAAGGACAGGTCCACGCCGTCGGCGCGCTTGTAGGTCACCAGTTGCTTCCTGATCTGCCGGACTTCCGGTGTCGGATCGAGCAGATGGGTGAGCGCGGTGGCCGTGGATGCGAACTGCGCTTCGCCCGCGGCCGCTGCAGGCACGGCATCGCCCTGCACGCGGACGAAGGCGTTGGGCGGATCCATCACCGACTGGTGCCAGGTGAGGTAGCGGCCGCTATCTGCGGTGAATCCAAGGAACTGTTCGTAGGCATCGGCATCGCTGCGGAACAACCGCTCGGTCTTCAGCGTCTGCATGTCCAGCCGGTCCAGGAAGGGCCGGTCGCCCTGCGGCGACGCGCCCTGCCCGCGCAGGAACACGAAACGGCCTTCCTGGCGCACCACCGGCGCGCCGTTGGGCAGGCGGGTATGTACGAGGTTGCCGGGGTTGGCATACAGCTCGTCGCTGGAAAGATCCCACAGCAGGCGCCCTTCCCTGCCCGGCTGGTCCACGTCCACGATGCGCGTCTGCTGCCAGTGGCGGTTCTCGTCTTCCTCGAAAAGAAATGCCACGTCCGGCTGTGCGGTCCAGGCGATGCCATCGAAACGCTGCGCGGTGCGCGCGATCTCGGTGGGCTTGCCGGTGAACGGCGCGCGCAGCATCAGTACCCGATCGCGATGCGGCACCTCCACCTTCAGGTCACCCTTGTCCAGCGCTTCGGCAAAAACCAGGGTGGCCGCGTCGGTGGCGCGCCAGTCGAAATCACGCGGGCCCTCCGGCACCCCATGCACCGGCACGCGGTCGGCCTGCGGCTGGCTGGCCACCGCCGTGCTGCGTCCGCTGCCAAGGTCCAGCACCGCGATGTCATGCGCGAAGCGCTGGTAGGTCACCGCGTGCGAGAACGGTGGCTTCAGCGTCTCGACCAGCGCATGCACGCCGTC
>JAFAFF010000095.1 GCA_023423605.1 Pseudomonadota bacterium | reverse complement strand
GGCCGCGGCGGCAAGGGCAAGCTGGTCATCCATTACACGAACCTGGACACGCTGGACGGCGTGCTGGAAAAACTGCGCGCACGCCGCGACTGAAGGATCTGTCATGACGATTCTGTTGACCGGCGCGGCCGGCTTCATCGGTGCCTATACGGCGCAGGCGTTGCTGGCGGCAGGCCAGCCCGTGGTCGGCCTGGACAACTTCAACGATTACTACGATCCGCAGATCAAGCGCGACCGCGTGGCTGCGTTGTGCCCGTCGCTGGACCTGCGCACGCTGGACCTCACCGATCGCGAAGGGCTGGCGGCGCTGTTCGAAGAGGTACGGCCGGACCGCGTCATCCACCTGGCCGCGCAGGCCGGTGTGCGCTATTCGCTGGAAAACCCGCATGCCTACGTGGACAGCAACCTCAGCGGTTTCGTCAATATCCTCGAATTGTGCCGCCACCACGGCGTGCAGCACTTGGCGTACGCCTCCAGCAGCTCGGTCTATGGTGATTCGGCCACTCCGCCGTTTTCCGAGGACCAGCGCGTGGACCAGCCACGTTCGCTGTATGCAGCCACCAAGGCTGCCAACGAACTGATGGCGTATACCTACGCACAGCTGTATGGGCTGCGGGCCACCGGACTGCGCTTCTTCACCGTGTACGGCCCGTGGGGCCGGCCGGACATGGCGCCCTTGCTGTTCTCGCGGGCGGTGCTCGCCGGGCGGCCCATCGATGTGTTCAACGAAGGCCGCATGCAACGGGATTTCACACATGTTTCCGACATCGTGGCCGGTATCCTCGGTGCACTCGCGCATCCCAGCGACGCGGACGTACCGCACCGGGTCTTCAACCTGGGCAACCATACCCCGGTGGAACTGGAACGCTTCATCAGCGTGATCGAGCAGGCGGCGGAACGTCCCGCGCACAAGGTGTACAAGCCCATGCAGCCGGGCGACATGGTGCGCACCATGGCTGATACCCGACGTGCGCACGATGTGTTCGGTTATGAACCGGCCACCGCGCTGGAGCAGGGCCTGCCACCGGTGGTGGCATGGTGCCGGGATTATTTCGGCGACCGTGCCTGAACCGACGGTCCCGGCAGCCGGGTTCATCTTCGGATAACCTCGGCTGCGGAAAATGCGCGCTCTTTGTTTTTTTCCTGGCCGAGTGCCCGATGAGCCAACCCGAGCTTTCCGTCGTCGTCCCGGTGTTCAACGAACGCGACAACATCGCACCGCTGGTCGCTGAAATCCTCGCTGCCCTGCGCGGGCGCGTAGCGTTCGAAATCGTCTACGTCGACGACCATTCGCGCGATGACACCCTGGCGGTGCTGCAGGCGCTGAAGGTCACCACGCCGGAACTGCGCGTGCTGCACCACGCCAGCCAGAGCGGGCAGAGCACGGCGGTGCGCAATGGCGTGAAGCATGCGTCGGGTGCATGGATCGCGACGCTGGATGGCGATGGCCAGAACGATCCGGCCGATATCCCGAAGCTGCTTGCGGCGCGCGCGGCGGCCGACCCAGGGGTGAGACTGTTCGCCGGCTGGCGGGTGAACCGCCAGGACAGCGGCAGCAAGCGCTGGGCGAGCCAGTGGGCCAATGCGATCCGTGCCCGCATGCTGCGCGACGAGACCCCCGACACCGGCTGCGGCATCAAGCTGTTCGAGCGTGCTGCGTTCCTGGACCTGCCGTATTTCGACCACATGCATCGCTACCTGCCCGCGCTGATGCAGCGCGCCGGCTGGAAGACCGCCAGCGTGCCGGTCAACCACCGCCACCGCACCGCCGGGGTATCCAAGTACAACAACCTGGGGCGTGCGCTGGTAGGCATCCGCGACCTTCGGGGGGTGGCCTGGCTGATCGCGCGCAGCCGCCGCACCGTCGTGGAAGAGTGCTGATGGAACTGCATTGGCTGGACCAACCGTTGACCTGGCTGTACTGGACCGGGCTGCATGTCACCGGTTGGAAGGTGATCGGCTATACCGGCGCGCTGATGTTCGGTGGCCGCTGGCTGGTGCAGTTCCTGGCGTCGCGGCGTGCCGGCAAGCCGGTAATTCCGCGCCTGTTCTGGTACATGAGCGTGGTGGGCAGCCTGATGACGCTGAGCTACTTCCTGTTTTCGGCCAAGCAGGATTCGGTGGGCGTGCTGCAGAACCTGTTCCCGGCATTCACCGCGTTGTACAGCCTGCACCTGGACATCAGGCACCGCGGCTGGAAGCGGGACAAGGCCGCGCATTGACGTAGAGCGGGGCTCTGCCCCGCTGCGCGGTAATGCCCCGACCGGGTAGAGCCCGGGCGCCACGTGTTCCTTCCTTGGCCGGGCAGGACCTTTGATCCATGCGCACGCCCTCGGCCGGGTGCCATGATCAGCCCTTGCCCCCATCGGGAAACCGCCGCTCGTGAAATCTCCTCTCGCCGTCGCCCTGCTGCTCGCCCTGTCCCTGCCTGCCGTTGCGCCTGCCGCATCGCCTGCGGCGGCCACCCCGCCGGCCAGCGTCGCCAACGAAAGTGCGGCCGACAGCGCATTCCGCGTCCTCTATGAAAAGGAATGGGCGTGGCGCCAGACCGGCGGCGGCGAAGCCAGCGAGGACGAGGATGCGCCGGCCAGCGCCGCGCATATGCCGGATGTCGGGCCGCAGGCACAGCAGGCGCGGCTGAAGGTATGGGACGACGTGCTGGCCCAGTTGGACCGTATCGATGTCCAGGCCCTGTCCGCCGATAACCGCGTCAACTTCGCCATCTACCGCGACCAGGTCTTCAACCTGGCCCAGGACGTGCGCCTGCGTGCCTACGAGATGCCGTTCAATTCCGATTCCTCGTTCTGGTCCAACCTGTCCTTCATGGCCCGGCGCGAGATGAAGTCCACGCAGGACTACCAGAACTACATCGCGCGCCTGAACGATGTGCCGCGCTACTTCCGCCAGCAGACCGACAACATGCGTGCAGGCCTGAAGCGCGGTTTCAGCGTGCCGCGCGCCGTGCTGGACGGGCGCGAGGTGTCCATCGCCAATGTCGCCGAACTGCAGGACCCCACCGGGTCGCCGCTGTACGCGCCGTTCAACAAACTGCCCAACAGCATTCCCGCCGCCGAACAGGCGAGGCTGCAGGCGCAGGCGCGCGCGGCGATCAGTGGCAAGGTGGTGCCGGCGTTCCAGCAGCTGCGTACCTTCTTCGTCAACGAGTACGTACCGCAGGCGCGCACCACCCTGGCCGCTGAAGCCATGCCGGACGGCAAGGAGTACTACAGGCAGCAGATCCACGAATACACCACGCTGGACCTGTCGCCGGACGAGATCCACGCGATCGGACTGAAGGAGGTGGCGCGCATCCAGAACGAGATGAACGCCATCATCGAACAGGTGGGCTTCAAGGGCAGCTTCGCCGAGTTCCTGGCTTTCCTGCGTACCGATCCGCAGTTCTATGCAAAGACCCCGGAAGAACTGCTGCAGCGTGCTGCATGGATATCCAAGCGCGTGGACGGCGTGATCGGCAGGTACATGACCCTGCCGCGTGCGCGCTTCACCATCGTGCCGGTGCCGCCGGACATCGCACCGTTCTGGACGGCCGGCCGGGGTGGCATGGGCACCTACTGGGTGAACACCTACAACCTGCCCGCGCGCCCGCTGTACAACCTGCCGGCGCTGACCCTGCACGAATCCGATCCGGGCCATGCGCTGCAGGGCGCGCTGGCTGCCGAGCAGGGCGAACTGCCGGACTTCCGCCGCACGAGCTATATCTCTGCATACGGCGAAGGCTGGGGCCTTTACTGCGAAAAGCTCGGTGTCGAGATGGGCATCTACGAGACGCCGTATGAAGACTTCGGGCGCCTGACCTACGAGATGTGGCGTGCCGCGCGGCTGGTCATCGACACCGGTGTGCACAGCAAGGGCTGGAGCCGCGAACAGGCGCTGGCCTACCTGCGCGACCGCACCGCGCTGAGCGAGCACGAAGTGACCACCGAAGTGGACCGCTACATTTCCTGGCCGGGCCAGGCGCTGAGCTACAAGCTGGGCGAGATCGCCATCGTGCGGCTGCGCGCGCAGGCGGAGAAGGAACTGGGCGACAAGTTCGACGTCAAGGGCTTCCATGACGCCGTGCTCAGGCAGGGCTCGGTGCCACTGCCGGTGCTTGAGCAGCAGATCCAGGCGTACATCGCCGAGCGCAGGAAGGCCTGACCGCTTTGATCCGGCCGACGCCCTTTCCGGCGGAAAGGGCGTCGGACGCACATCATCTCAGCATACCGCCCGCGGCGTGGTGACCCGCGCCGCAAACGCAGGCAGCACCAGCAGGGTCAGCACGGTGGCGGTGATCAGGCCACCGATCACCACCGTCGCCAGCGGCTTCTGCACCTCCGCGCCGGAGCCACTGGCAATGGCCATCGGAATGAAACCGACGATCGCCACCAGCGCCGTGGTCAGCACCGCACGGATACGGCTCGATGCACCGTTGATCGCCGCCTGCATCGGCACGTCACCGCCCTCCAGGCGCTCGCGGATCGCCTGCATCAGCACCAGGCCGTTCAAGGTGGCCACGCCGGACACGGCGATGAAGCCCACCGCCGCCGACACCGAGAACGGCATGTCCCGCAGCAGCAGGGCGAGGATGCCGCCGACCAGCGCCAACGGCACGCAGCTGAAGACCAGCAGTGCTTCCTTGACACTGCGCAGGGCCATGAACAGCAGGCTGCCGATCAGCAGGAACACCACCGGCACCAGGGTTGCCAGCCGCTTTTCCGCGCGCTGCAGGTTCTCGAACTGGCCGCCCCAGCTGAGGTAGGCGCCCGCGGGCAGCGCCACGCCGGCTACCGCCGCCTGCGCCTGGCCGACGAAGCCGCCCAGATCGCGACCACGCACGTTGGCCTGCACCACCACGCGGCGGCTGCCGTTGCTGCGGCTGATCTGGTTCGGCCCTTCGCTGACCGTGATGCGCGCGACCGAAGACAGCGGCACCGCCTGGCCCGCAGGCGTGGCGACCGGCAGCGCGGCCAGCTGGTCCGGGTCGTTGCGCGCGGCATCGTCCAGCCGCACCACCACGTCGAAGCGGCGGTCGCCCTCGAAGATCCGCCCGGCGGCCGTACCGCCAATGCCGGTGGACAGTGCTTCGCTCACGTCGGCGGCGGTCAGCCCATACTGCGCGGCGGCCACATGGTCGATCTTCACGTCCAACGTGGGCAGGCCGGAAATCTGTTCCACCCGCACGTCGGCCGCGCCGTCCACCGCGCGCAGTTTCAGTGCCACCTGGTCGGCCACCTTCCGCAGCTGGCTGAAGTCATCGCCATGGATCATCACCGCAAGATCGGTCCGCACGCCGGAAATCAGCTCGTTGAAGCGCAGCGCGATGGGCTGGCTGAACTCGAAGCTGTTGCCCAGCTGCTGCCCGGCCAGTTTTTCGAGGCGCGCGACCAGCGCCTCCTTGTCCAGTGCCGGATCGGGCCAGGCCTTGCGCGGCTTCAGCACGATCACGCTGTCGGAAATGTTGGTCGGCATCGGGTCGATCGCGGCCTCGGCGGTGCCGGTACGCGAAAACACCGTTTCCACTTCCGGCTGTTCGGCCAGGACCTTTTCCAAGGCCAGCTGCATCGCCAGCGACTGCTCCAGTGAAGTGGATGGCACGCGCAGGGCCTGCATCGCCACGTTGCCTTCGTCCAGCGTCGGCATGAACTCGCGTCCCAGCAGCGAGAACGAACCGATACCCACCACCACCATCATCACCGCACCCGCCAGCACCGTGCGCGGATGCGCCACGGCCTTGCCGACCAGCGGTTCCATGCGTGCGCGCAGTACGCGGATCAGCCTGGTTTCGTGTTCGCCTTCGGCACCATACGCATCGCCGTCCTTCACCTTGGGCTCGCGCACCAGCAGCGCGGCCATCGCCGGCACGAAGGTGAAGGAGAAGACGAAGGCACCCACCAGCGCCAGCATGAAGGTGGCTGCCATCGGCTGGAATGTCTTGCCCTCCACACCTTCCAGGGTGAGGATCGGCGCGAAGACCAGCAGGATGATCAGCTGTCCGAACGCCGCCGGCCGCGCCATCCTGCGTGCCGAATCGGCAGCCACGCGCAGGCGCTCCATCGCGGTCAGCGCACGGCCCAGTTCGGCGCGGCGCTGGCCCAGCATCAGCAGGGTCGATTCGATCACGATCACCGCGCCGTCCACCAGGATGCCGAAATCCAGCGCTCCCAGGCTCATCAGGTTGCCGCTGATGCCGAAGCGGTTCATGCCGATCACCGCGAACAGGAACGACAGCGGAATCACCAGCGCGGTGATCGCCGCTGCGTGCAGATTGCCCAGCAGCAGGAACAGCACCACCACCACCAGCAGCGCTCCCTCGGTGAGATTCCTGGCCACGGTCTTGATGGTGGCATTGACCAGCTCGCTGCGGTCGAGCACCGGCACCGCGACGATGGACGGCGGCAGCGAGGCATTCACCTGCTGCAGACGTGCAGCAGCGGCCTGGGCCACGGTGCGGCTGTTGCCGCCGGCGATCATCAGCGCCGTGCCAAGCACGGCTTCATGGCCATTGCGGCTGGCCGCCCCCAGGCGGGGTGCGCGGCTCAGGGCCACGTCGGCCACATCGGCCACGCGCACCACCACGCCATCGCGAGTGGCGACCGGTGCCTGCGCCAGATCGTCGCTGGTCAGCGCCAGGCCATCAGCACGCACCACCAGGCCTTCGCCGGCACGCTGCACGAAACCGGCGCCGGCCTGCACGTTGGAACGCTGCAGGGCAGTCACCAGATCGGCCAGGCCCAGCCCATGCGCGGCCAGTCGCGCACTGTCCGGGTGCACCCCGTATTCCTTGACGTAGCCGCCCACCGTATCGACGCCGGCCAGGCCCGGGCTGGAACGCATCTGCGGCGCGATGATCCAGTCCTGCACGGTACGCAGGTAGGTGGCACGCTCTTCCGGTGTGCGCAGCAGGGTGCCTTCCGGCGTGCGGTAGACCTCGCCCGACTGCCAACCGGCCTCACCGGGCCCGGCCAGCGTGGCCGGATCGAAGGCGGAGAAGTCCACCGTCCACATCAGCACTTCACCCAGGCCGGTGGTGACCGGCGACAGCAGCGGTGATGCACCGTCGGGCAGATCGTCAGCGGCTTCGCGCATGCGCTCGGTCACCTGCTGGCGGGCGAAGTAGATGTCTGTTGCATCGCTGAAGATGGCGGTCACCTGCGAGAAGCCATTGCGCGACAGCGAACGCGTGGTGGCCAGGCCGGGAATGCCGGCCAGCGCGGTTTCCAGCGGATAGGTCACCTGCCGCTCGATCTGCTCCGGGGTCAGCGCCGGTGCCACCGTGTTGATCTGCACCTGGCGGTTGGTGATGTCCGGCACCGCGTCGATCGGCAGCTTGCCGAGCTGGAACAGGCCGATGGCAGCGATCAGCGTGGCGGCGAAGACCACCAGCCAGCGGTGGCGTACCGCTGTTTCGATGATGAGTTTGAACATGGTCGGCTCCTCAGTGGCCGTGCTCGGCTTCGCCCTTGGCCAGTTCGGCCTTGAGCAGGAAGGCGTTGGCGCCGACGATGCGTTCGTTGCCGCTCAGGCCGCCGAGGATTTCGATGTGGCCACCGGCACGGCGTCCGGCCAGCACCGGTTGCACCTTGAAGCCGCCGTCGACGGCGACGAACACCGCGCTGCTGCCGTCGACGTTCTGTACCGCATCGGCGGGCACGCTGAGTGCGCCGTCCTGGTCGTCGGTGACCACCACCGCCGATACCGGTGAACCGGCCGGCGGCAGCGAAGCGTCCACCGGCGTGGCACGGATCACCGCGACGCCGCCCTGCTGACGCATATCGGCGGCGGAACCGGTGACGGTGGCGGTGAAGCTGCCACCCGGCACGCTCACGTCCAGCGTCATGCCCGGACTGACCTGCGCGGCCAGCGCCGGCGGTGCGGTGAACACCAGTTCGTTCATCGCCGGATCGGCCACATCGGCCACCACGCTGCCGGCGGCGACCACGCCACCGGGGGTGACCTGCACGTTGCCGACGATGCCGGCCAACGGGCTGGTGATGCGCACGCGGCCGCTGGCATCGGGCGCACCGTTGGCGGCGGCCTGCGCCTGTGCCGCCTCCGCCTGCGCTTGTGCGGCCAGCGCACGTGCACGCGAGGCTTCCAGTTCCTGGCGGGCGACCACGCCCTGTTCGACCAGTGCCTTGTCACGGCCATGGGCCAGGCGTGCCGCCTCGGCTTCGGCCGCCGCCGCCAGCGCATTGGCACGGAACACCGCCGCCTCGCCACTGACCACGATGGCCAACGCCTGGCCCGGTTTCACCGCCGTGCCCGGCGCCACCAGCACGCGTTCGACGCGGCCGGTGACACTGGACGCCACCGACGCGCGCGCACCGATCGACGGTGCCACCCGGCCGGACAGGCGCGTCGAGCCGCCGCCGCCGCGACCCACCGCCACGACCTCGATACCTGAAGCCCTGATCTGCCCGGCGGTCAACGCCACCACGCCTTCACCGGCGCCGGCCGCTGCAGGGGTGCTGCCGGGCTTTGCTTCATCGCTGCCGGCGGCATGCCCATGGCCATCATCGTCAGCCGCGGCGGGGCCCTGCGCGTTGCCGGCGCAGCCGGCCAGCAAAGCGCTCAGCAGCGCGCCGGCAATCAACACAAACGTACGGGGGAACATCAGCGGACCTCCACAAACGGGGCGCGCCCTTCCAGGCGGGCAAGATCGATTTCCGCAGCAACGCGCGACACGCGTGCATCCACGGCGGTGCCGCGAGCGGCGATGAGGGCACTGCGCGTGCTGCGCAGTTCCAGCTGCGAGATGCGTCCGGCTTCGAAACCGATGCGCGCAAGCCGGTAGGCCTCCTCGGCGGCGACCACGCTGTCATCGGCCGCGCGGGTGCGGCTGCCGGCGGCCTTCAGGCCGGCCACTGCGGACAGGCGTTCGGCATCGCTGTCACGCCGCTGCTGGTCCAGCCGCGCTTCGGCCGCACGTTGTTCGGCGCTGGCGGCGCGGATGCCACCGCGGTTGCGATCGAACAAGGGGATGGAGACGCTCACGCCCAGCGTATAGGCCTGTTCACGGTCCTCGCGGAAGCGTGTCTGCGCGGCGGTCACGCTGAGGTCGGGCAGGGCACGCTTGCGTTCCACCTCGACCAGACGACCGGCCGCGTCGGCTTCGGCTTCGGCGATGCGCACCGTCAGTGCGGCCTGCGCCACGCCACGTGGCAGCGGCGGCATACGATCCAGCAGGCTGCTGCTGATCGACTGCACCGGGCCATCCAGCAGGGCGGCGCCGGCCAGCCGGGCCAGTGCCGCATCGCGGAAGGCCTGCGCCTCCTCCAGTGTCGCGGTGGCATTGGCCACTTCGCTGCGCGCCTGTACCGCACGCAGTTGCGGCTCACGCCCCTGCCGCACCATCGCCTCGACCGCGGTCGCGTCGTCGCGGGTCAGGGCAAGGGCTTCTTCGGCCAGCCCGTAGCGGCGCAGCGCGCTCTCGGCCTGTGCGTAGAACGCGGCCAGCTGGCTGGCCGCCTCGCTGCGGCTCTGCGTGCCGCGCAGGTTTGCCGCCTGCGCTTCAGCACGGGCTGCGCGCACGCGGGCACCGCGCTGGCCCCAGACTTCCAGAGGCTGGGACAGGCTCAGCACGGTATCGGCGCCGCCCATGCCGCCATAGCTGCCGGTGCCCCAGGCGTTTTCGGTCGTGTATGAAAGCGATGGGTTGGGCAGGGCGCGGGCCTGTTCGGCGCGCGCGTCGGCAGCATCGGCCAGGGCCGCGCCAACGCGGGCACCGGGCAGATGGTCCAGGCGTTCAAGCAGGGTGTCGTAGGAAGGGGCGGCTTGCGCCATCGCCTGCAGTGCCGGGGCAAGGCCCAGCAACACGGCGACGGCCCTCCCGGCCGCACGCGGCGACCAACGTGTCAGGATCAACATGGGAGATTTCCGGTTGTGAGTGAAACGGGAACCCGCGATCGCGGGACGCGCTCAGCTCACGCCCGGGGAGGACGCTTCAATTCATCCTGCGCGACGGTATAGTTCGCGCTGTTGCCCGCAGGTATCCAGCGTGCCGGCAGCGGCGCGCCGATGGCGGCAAGGGGGCTTGCCGGCAGGCTCAGGTTGGAATGGTGGCAGTGGTTATGGCAGCAGGCACCGGTGTGCCTGCTGTCGCTGCCACCGTCGGCATCGCTGGCGCCGCTGTCCACATGCACCGGGGCGGTGTCGTGCGGCTCGACCGCGCAGGCCAGCACGTCGGCCACCGGCACCACCACGAATGCCGCCATCAGCAGCATCAGCAGGGTCGAGCGGAGGTGGCGGGCGAGCCGGCGCATGGGAACGAGGCTAGCAAGCGGTTTTCGCCGGATACAATATCAATGGCCGTTCCGGGGATTCGTCGGAGCGTTGCGTTCCAGTCGTGTCGTGCTTCGGCCGGTGAGTGCCGGCCTTCTCGGGCAGGTGCCAACCGCTGTCCTTGTGGGGGCCGGTCTCTGCTCCCTGTGGGTGTCGACCTGGGTCGGCACGCCTTTCAACCGAGCAACTTCGCGATCACCTTGATCTCGAACTGGAATCCATACAGCCAGGTCACGCCGATGCCGGTCAGGGTCGGGTGCGGCGCCTCGCCCCAGTACTACGGCACGATCGCCCAGGCCTTCTCGAAATTCTTTTCCGGATCGACCAGGAACACGGTCACGTCGATCACGTCATCGAAGGTGCAGCCGGCGGCGGCCAGCACGGCGTCGAGGTTGTCGAAGGCGCGGCGCACTTGCGTTTCGAACTCCGGTTCGGGCCAACCATCCTCGCGGCTGCCGACCTGGCCGGAGACGAACAGGAAGCCATTGGAACGGATGGCCGGCGAATAGCGGTTGCGCTCATACAGTGCCCGCCGGCCAGCGGGGAAAACGACATCACCGTGGGCCATGGGGAGAATCCGTTGGGAATGACTTCATCTTCCGCGCCGGGTCTGCCTGGATAAACAGCGATGATCGGCCTAGATTGATTGGCAAATCCAAACAATCACGGGCCATCCATGGACCGTTTCGAGGCGATGCGAGTCTTCGCCCGCGTGGTGGAAACCGGCAGCTTCACCCGCGCCGCACACACCCTGCAGGTCAGCCGCACCACGGTCACCCAGCTGGTGCAGCAGTTGGAGGCCCATCTGCGGCTGCGCCTGCTCAACCGCACCACCCGACGGGTCAGTGTCACCGCCGATGGCGCGGCCTACTACCCGCGCATCGCCCGCCTGCTGGCCGAACTGGAAGAGGTGGAGGACGGCCTGGGCGATGCCGCCGCGCAACCGCGCGGGCGTCTGCGCATCGATGTGCCCGAGCCGTATGCGCGGCTGCGGCTGGTGCCGGTGTTGCAGGACTGGCAGCTGCCATCGATGCCGATGCATGTAATGTTTCCGCCGAACCGTCATATGAGCCAGCGGCTGCGGGTGTTCATTGACTGGGTGGTGGAGGTGCTGGGGTGATCCTTCCTGTCCATGCGAAAATCACCGCAGCACGCATCAGGAAACCTCGCCACGCATGAGCCGCATCGTCGCACTGGATACCGAAACCACCGGCATTTCCCACCGCATGGGCCACCGGGTGATCGAAATCGGTGCGGTGGAACTGGTCGACGGTCAGCTCACCGGTCGCCAGTTCCACACTTACCTGCAGCCGCAGCGCTCGGTGGACTGGGGCGCGCAGCGTGTACACGGCATCAGCGATGCGATGCTGGTGGGCAAGCCGCTGTTTTCCAGCAAGGCGGCCGAACTGCTGGAATTCCTGCGTGGCAGCGAGATGGTCGCGCACAACGCGACGTTCGATGTGGGCTTCCTGGACAACGAGCTGCGCCTGGCCGGCATTGCCGGCAGCCTGGCCCGGTATTGCCGCATCACCTGCAGCCTGAAGCTGGCGCGTCGGCGCTGGCCCGGCCAGGGCAACAAGCTTGATGACGTGCTGCAGCGTCTGCGTATTTCCGCCAACCGCGGCCTGCATGGCGCACTGAAGGATGCACATCTTCTGGCCCAGGTGATTCCGCACCTGCGCTGATGGCAGGCAGTCGTTACGCCGGCCGCAGCCAGCGTTCGATCATCGCCACGCCCGTGGCCACGCCATCCTCGGTAGCCATTGCTGCACCCAATGCAGCGGCACGTGCACGCGTAGCACTGTCCTCCGCGAAGGTGACTGCCGCTGCGAGCGCAGCAGTACCCAGCCGCTTCGGTGACAGGGGGGCAGGCGCAACACCCAGTGCCTGCAGGCGGCGCGCCCAGAAGAACTGATCGGCCGCGAAGGGCATCACCAATGAAGGAATGCCGGCCCGGCAGGCGGAGTGCGTGGTGCCGCTGCCGCCGTGGTGGATGGCCAGCGCACAGCGCGGAAACAGCGCTTCATGCGGCGTCGGGCCAAGAACGAACACGTTTCCTGGCAGCGCGCCCGCAGGTAGCCCCGCCCAACCCGGAAACAGCAGCACGCGGCGCGGCGCCAGTGCCTGCAGCAGGGCAGGCAGCACGCGCTCGCGGTCGAAGCCGGTCATGCTGCCGAAGCCCAGATAGACCGGCGCGGGTCCGGTATCGAGGAAGGCCTGCAGGTCAGCGGGCGGCCGCCACGGCACAGCGGGTGCCGACCACTGCCCGCACACCACGTGATCGTCCGGCCAGTCCGAAGGCGCTGGCAGCAGCTGCGGCGAGATGCCGTACAGCATCGGCAGGCCGGTCCACGGCGAGTGGCGGGGCGCTTGCCCGAGCGACCCGCGTGCCGCGTTGAGCGGGCCACGGAACTGCCGCCAGATCAGACCGTTGACCAGCCGGTAGCTGGCACGGTTGAACCACCCAGGTGAGTAGCCGGGAGGCAGGAAGGGCGAGCGGAATGCACGTGTCGGCGTCAGCGGGATCATGCCGGCACCGATCACCGGAACGCCGCGGCGTTCGCCCACGCTCATGCCGACGAACGCAGCCAGACCGCCAGCCAGGATCGCATCGCAGCCGTCCGCTGCGGCATCGGCCTGCAGCATCCAGCTGCCGACGTGCCGCAGCGCCATCCGCGCCAGCCCGGTGCTGGCCGCGGCCACGCCGTTGCCGCGCGAGACCAGCGCTACCACCTCGTCGTGGATGTCGCCGTGCAGCGCTGCATGCGGGACGTCCAGCGCGTTCGCGCTGCCCAGGGTGCCGCCGTCGGCCAACAGCATGACCTCGTGGCCGGCCGCGATCAGGCCATGGCAGAGCATGACCAGTGGACGCGTGTCGCCTTCGGTGCCGTAGGTGAGGGCCAGCAGTCGCATTGGAGCCTCCGCGGTGAATGCCCAGTATGCCGGCACCGCACTGTGCTGGCCGCGTCCGCGCCTCCCGGGCTGCACCGCACGCTGAACGATGCACGCCTGCTGCCTGGGGGGGAGGGCATCGACGTCGTGTCCAGGCACCCCCTGTGGGTAAGTTGCGCAAGTGCTTGAACCCGTGCATAATGCGCGGCTCGCTGTGTCCGGTTTCGTGCCGGGCGGCACCCCCGGGAGCATGTCCCCGGGCGCCCAACGCCAGCGTAACCCTTTGATTCTCATGACGTGTGGTGGGCAACCACCGAGGCCGCCGTCTCCCGGGCTACGGGCTGACACAACTTACTATCGAGGTGCGCAATGTCCCGCGTATGCCAGGTTTCCGGCAAGCGAGTGCAGACGGGTAACAAC
>JAFAFF010000064.1 GCA_023423605.1 Pseudomonadota bacterium | reverse complement strand
CTGTACGGCAAGCCTTCGACGATCAACAACACCGAAACCTACGGCTCGGTGCCGGCGATCATCCGCAACGGTCCGGAGTGGTTCAAGGGCTTGAGCCTGACCGCCAACGGTGGCCCGAAGTGCTTCTCGGTGTCCGGCTGCGTGCAGAAGGGCGGCAACTTCGAAGTACCGCTCGGCACCACCTTCGACGACCTGCTGGAAATGGCCGGCGGCCTGCGTCCGGGCCGCACCCTGAAGGGCGCGATTCCGGGGGGCGTGTCGATGCCGGTGCTGACCGCGGCCGAGCTGAAGGGCCTGCCGATGGACTACGACACCATCCGTGCACTGGGCTCCGGCCTGGGCTCGGGGGCTGTCGTGGTGCTGGATGACAGCGTCTGCTGCGTCAAGTTCGCCTGCCGCATCAGCCAGTTCTTCCACAAGGAATCCTGTGGCCAGTGCACGCCGTGCCGCGAAGGTACCGGCTGGATGCACCGCGTGCTGGAGCGCATCGTCGCCGGCAAGGCCACGATGGAGGACCTGCACCAGTTGAAGGCGGTGGCCGGCCAGATCGAAGGCCACACCATCTGTGCGTTCGGCGAAGCGGCTGCGTGGCCCATCCAGGGCTTCCTGCGCCAGTTCTGGGACGAGTTCGAGTACTACATCGTCAACGGTCATTCGATGGTTGACGGCAAGAAGGTGGAGGCAGCCGCCGCATGAGCGCGCAACCCAACAACCCCGGCGTGACACCTGCCATCGTGCCGGAAGGGCACGTGACGGTGGAGATCGACGGCCAGTCGCTGGTCGTGCCCAAGGGCTCGATGATCATCCAGGCCGCCGACAAGGCCGGCATTCCGATTCCGCGCTTCTGCTATCACGAGAAGCTGCCGATCGCCGCCAACTGCCGCATGTGCCTGGTGGACGTGGAGAAGTCGCCGAAGCCGGCACCGGCCTGCGCCACCCCGGTGATGGACGGCATGAAGGTCGCCACCCGCAGCGAGAAGGCGCTGAAGTTCCAGCGTTCGGTGATGGAGTTCCTGCTGATCAACCACCCGCTGGACTGCCCGATCTGCGACCAGGGCGGCGAGTGCGAACTGCAGGACGTTTCGCTGGGCTATGGCCGTTCGGTCAGCCGCTTCAACGAGCGCAAGCGCGTGGTGCCGGACGAGGACATGGGTCCGCTGGTCGCCACCGAGATGACCCGCTGCATCCAGTGCACGCGCTGCGTGCGCTTCACCGCCGACGTGGCGGGCACCTATGAACTGGGTGGCATGTACCGCGGCGAGAACCTGCAGATCGGTACCTATGACGGCAAGCCGCTGACCACCGAGCTGTCCGGCAACGTCGTCGACGTCTGCCCGGTCGGCGCGCTGACCAACAAGGTGTTCCAGTTCCGCGCCCGCCCGTGGGAACTGACCGCGCGCGAATCGCTGGGTTACCACGATGCGATGGGGTCGAACCTGTTCCTGCACGTGCGCCGTGGTGAAGTGCTGCGCACCGTGCCGCGCGACAACGAACTGGTCAACGAGTGCTGGCTGTCCGATCGCGACCGTTATTCGCACCAGGGCCTGTACAGCGAAGACCGCGCGGTCAAGCCGTTGCGCAAGGTCAACGGCGAGTGGCAGGAAGTCAGCTGGGCCGAAGGCCTGGCCGCGGCCGCGGAGATCCTCAAGGCAAACCAGGGCGACAGCCTGGGCGTGCTGGTGCATCCGTCCACCTCGAACGAGGAAGGCGCGCTGCTGGCCCGCCTGGCCAGCGGCCTGGGCACGACCAACATCGACCATCGCATCGACAACCGCGATTTCTCCGATGCCGCCACCGCCGAAGTGTTCGGCCTGCCGCTGGCGGAGATCGAAGGTGCGGACCGCATCGTCGTGCTCGGCAGCAACATCCGCCATGAGCTGCCGCTGCTGCATGCCCGCCTGCGCAAGGCGCAGACCCAGAACGGCGCGAAGATCCACGTGGTCAACCCGGTGGACTTCGACTTTGCCTTCAGCATCGCCGGCAAGCAGATCGTTGCGCCGTCGAAGTTCGCCGAAGCGCTGGCCGATGCAGACCTGCGTTCGGCAGTGCAGGGCGGCAGCAAGACCGTGCTGATCGTCGGTGGCATCGCCGAGAACCATCCGCAGGCTGCCGGCATCCGTGCCGCCGCACGCGATTTCGCCGCCGCTACCGGCGCCAGGTTGTGCCGTATCCCGCAGGGCGCCAATGCCGTGGGCCTGAGCCGCGCCGGCGTGTTGCCGGCGGGCAAGGACGTGGCCACCATGCTGGCCCAGCCGCGCCAGGCGTATGTGGTCTACGGCCTGGAACCGGGCCTGGACTTCGCCGATGCTCCGGCCGCACGCAAGGCGCTGGCCGGTGCCCAGGTGGTGGCCTTCAGCCACTTCGCCTGTGCCTCCACGCGCGACGTGGCCGATGTGATCCTGCCGATCGGTGCGCTGCCGGAAGTGGATGCCACCCTGACCAACCTCGATGGTCGCGAGCAGTCGGCGCGTGCCGGCGGCAAGCTGCCGGGCGAGGCCCGTGAAGGCTGGCGCGTGCTGCGCGCACTTGGCGGCGAGCTGGCCCTGGCCGGTTTCGGCTTCACCGATCTGGCCGGCCTGCGCGCCAGCCTGGCACCGGTGTCGGTCGCCGTGGCTGCCTCGGCACAGCCGGCGGTTGCCGGTGAAGGCCTGGAAGTCGCTTCGACCGCGGCAATCTACCGCACCGACGCAGTGGTCCGCCGCGCGCCGGCGCTGCAGGCGCATCCGCTCAACACGGCCCCGCGCATCGTGCTGAATGCCGACGATGCGACCCGCCTGCAGCTGCAGGAAGGGCAGATGGCCAAGGTCGGTACCGACGCTGGCCGTGCCACGTTGCCGGTGGTGGTGGATTCCCGCGTCGCCGCGGGTTCGGTCTGGATTGAATCGGGCCACGGTGCGACCGCACCGCTGGGTGCCGCACGCGTAACGGTGGTGGCTGCATGAACGAATTGCTGTTGAACGCGGTGGATCCGCTGCACCAGTGGCTGCTTGGCCTCGGTGACATCGGCGCACTGCTGTGGATCATCCTGAAGATCCTCGTGATCGCCATGCCGGTGATCATCGCGGTGGCCTTCTACGTGGTCTGGGAGCGCAAGCTGATCGGCTGGATGCACGTGCGCCATGGCCCGATGTACGTGGGCATGGGCATCTTCCAGGCGTTCGCCGACGTCTTCAAGCTGCTGTTCAAGGAAGTCATCCAGCCGGCAAACGCGCAGAAGGGCCTGTACCTGCTGGCGCCGCTGATCACCCTGGCGCCGTCCTTCGCGGCGTGGGCGGTGGTGCCGTTCGATGTACAGCTGGTGCTGTCCAACGCCAATGCCGGCCTGCTTTACCTGCTGGCGATGACCTCGCTGGGCATCTACGGCATCATCCTCGCCGGCTGGGCGTCGAACTCGAAGTATGCGTTCCTGGGTGCGATGCGTGCTTCGGCACAGATGATCAGCTACGAAATCGCCATGGGTTTCGCCCTGGTCGGCGTGATGATCGCCTCGGGCAGCCTCAACCTGACCGGCATCGTGATGGCACAGGCCGGCAATTCCGGCTTCCTGGACTGGTTCCTGCTGCCGTTGTTCCCGTTGTTCGTCGTGTACTGGGTGTCCGGCGTGGCCGAAACCAACCGCGCGCCGTTCGACGTGGTGGAAGGCGAATCGGAAATCGTCGCCGGCCACATGGTGGAATACTCCGGCGGTGCGTTCGCGCTGTTCTTCCTGGCCGAATACGCCAACATGATCCTGATCAGCTTCCTGATCTCGATCTTCTTCCTGGGTGGCTGGTTGAGCCCGATCCAGGGCTGGGTGAATCCCGGCGCGATCTCGCCGTTCATCGACTGGATCTGGAACGGTGGCTGGCCGTGGCTGTTCGTGAAGGTGTTCTTCTTCGCCAGTGCCTACATCTGGTTCCGCGCAAGCTTCCCGCGCTTCCGTTACGACCAGATCATGCGACTGGGCTGGAAGGTCTTCATTCCGCTGACCATTCTGTGGATCGCGGTTACCGCCGTGATGGTGTTCTTCGGCGTGATTCAAAAGGGCGTCTAACGTAATGAACCGGATTACCCATTACTTCAAGAGCCTGCTGCTGCTGGAACTGCTCGGCGGCCTGTGGCTGACGCTGAAGTACAGCTTCAAGCCGAAGTACACGATGATGTACCCGATGGAGAAGTTCCCGCAGTCGCCGCGCTTCCGTGGCCTGCACGCCCTGCGTCGTTATCCCAACGGCGAAGAGCGCTGCATTGCCTGCAAGCTGTGCGAAGCGGTGTGCCCGGCACTGGCCATCACCATCGATTCGGCCAAGCGCGAGGACGGCACCCGTCGCACCACGCGCTATGACATCGATCTGTTCAAGTGCATCTTCTGCGGCTTCTGCGAGGAAAGCTGCCCGGTGGACTCGATCGTCGAGACCCACATCCTCGAATACCACTTCGAGAATCGTGGCGAGAACATCGTTACCAAGCCGCAGCTGCTGGCCCTGGGTGATCGGCTTGAAGCCGAGATCGCCGAGCGCCGTGCCGCCGATGCCGCTTACCGCTGAGGTCGAGACATGGATTGGGTAAATATCGCTTTCTGGATTTTCGCCATCGCGGCCGGTATTTCGGCGGCGGCGGTGATCAGCGTGCGCAACCCGGTTAACGCCGTGCTCTGCCTGGTGCTGACGTTCTTTTCCGTGGCCTGCATCTGGCTGCTGGTCGGCGCCGAGTTCCTGGGCGTGGCGCTGGTGCTGGTATATGTCGGCGCGGTGATGGTGCTGTTCCTGTTCGTGGTGATGATGCTGGACATCGATCCAGCCAACCTGCGCGAAGGCTGGGTGCGTTACCTGCCGGTCGGCCTGGTGGTCGCGGTGGTGATGCTGGTGCAGATGGTTACCCTGATCGGCGTCAAGGGCAGGGCGGTCAATCCGTTCCCGGCCGACAACGCCGCAGCGCTGGCCGCTGATACGTCCAACATCACCTGGCTGGCACGCAGCCTGTTCACCGAATACCTGCTGCCGTTCGAGTTCGCTGCCGTCATCCTGACCGTGGCCGTGGTGGCCGCGGTGATGCTGACCCTGCGCCATCGCAGCGGCGTGAAGTCGCAGAACCCGGGCCGGCAGACCATGGTCAAGGCCGGTGACCGGCTGCGCGTGGTCCGGATGGATGTAGAACAGCCGTTCGTACACAGCAACACCAGGGCGGCTGAAGAAGGCACGCCGGCCGAAGGCGAGGAGGCCAAGCCATGATCACGTTGGGCCACATTCTGGCACTGGGCGCGGTGCTGTTCTGCATCAGCCTGGCCGGCATCTTCCTCAACCGGAAGAACGTCATCGTCCTGCTGATGTCCATCGAACTGATGCTGCTTTCGGTGAACATCAATTTCGTCGGGTTTTCGCGTGAACTGGGTGACACGGCCGGACAGCTGTTCGTGTTCTTCATCCTGACCGTAGCCGCCGCCGAGGCCGCCATCGGCCTGGCGATCCTGGTGACCCTGTTCCGCACACGCCGCACGATCAATGTCGGCGAAGTCGATTCGTTGAAGGGCTGATCCACAGATGGAAATCACACTCGCCAAGAGTCTGTTGATCGCAGTGGTGCTTGCACCGCTGTTCGGCAGCATCATCGCCGGCCTGTTCGGTCGCCAGGTCGGGCGCCTCGGCGCACAGACCGTCACCATCCTGGGCGTGGCGGTCAGCTGCGCGCTGTCGATGTTCACGCTGTACCAGCTGCTGTGGGGCGGCGCGCAGCCGTTCAACCAGAACATCTACACCTTCTTCGAGGTCGGCCAGTACGCCGCCCACGTCGGCTTCATGGTCGACAAGCTGACCGCGATGATGATGGTGGTGGTGACCTTCGTGTCGCTGCTGGTGCACGTCTACACCATCGGCTACATGGAAGAAGACCCGGGCTACCAGCGCTTCTTCAGCTACATCTCGCTGTTCACCTTCTCGATGCTCACCCTGGTGATGAGCAACAACTTCCTGCAGCTGTTCTTCGGCTGGGAAGCGGTGGGCCTGGTGTCGTACC
>JAFAFF010000036.1 GCA_023423605.1 Pseudomonadota bacterium | reverse complement strand
CTTCCGGTTCCACCTCGGCCAGCAGCTTGCCGATTTCCTGCTTGCGCTCGCTGCTCTTCACCTTCGCGCCGAAGCCGATGCCACCGGCATCGTTGGAGCGCTGCTGGATCACCTTGTCCAGGCCGGCAAACGCGCCGCCGCAGATGAACAGGATGTTCTTGGTGTCCACCTGCAGGAATTCCTGCTGCGGATGCTTGCGACCGCCCTGCGGCGGCACGCTGGCCACGGTGCCTTCGATCAGCTTCAGCAGCGCCTGCTGTACGCCTTCGCCGGACACATCACGGGTGATCGACGGGTTCTCGCTCTTGCGCGAAATCTTGTCGATTTCATCGATATAGACGATGCCCTGCTGTGCCTTCTCGACGTCGTAATCGCACTTCTGCAGCAGCTTCTGGATGATGTTTTCCACGTCCTCACCCACGTAACCGGCTTCGGTCAGCGTGGTGGCGTCGGCCATGGTGAACGGCACGTTGAGCAGGCGCGCGAGCGTCTCGGCCAGCAGCGTCTTGCCCGAACCGGTCGGGCCGACCAGCAGGATGTTCGACTTCGCCAGCTCGACATCGTCGTTCTTCTGGCGGCTTTCGATGCGCTTGTAATGGTTGTACACGGCCACCGCCAGCGTACGCTTGGCACGGTTCTGGCCGATCACGTACTGATCCAGCACTTCGAGGATCTCACGCGGCTTGGGCAGCGAGCTGCGCGCCGACTGCGCCTTCTCCTCGAGTTCCTCACGGATGATGTCGTTGCACAGCTCCACGCACTCATCGCAGATGAATACGCTCGGGCCGGCAATGAGCTTGCGCACCTCGTGCTGGCTCTTGCCGCAGAAGGAGCAGTACAGAATCTTGCCGCTGTCCGTGGAACGACCCTGGCGGTCTTCGCTCATGCTTCGCTTACCCAGTTACCCCACCCGTGTGACGGGGGTTCAATTCGAGAATAACACAGGGTCGGAGGGGCACCAGCCCCACCCGACCCTGCATGTCCAGTCGGAAAACCGACCGCACTGCTGTAATCAACCTGCCTGGATGGACTCGTCCGGACGACGTTCCAGCACCTGGTCGACCAGGCCGTAGGCCTGCGCTTCGACCGCGCTCTTGAAGTTGTCGCGTTCGGTATCACGGGCGATGGTTTCCAGCGACTGGCCGGTGTGGTTGGCCAGCACATCGTTCAGGCGCGCACGCAGGGTCAGGATCTCGCGTGCATGGATGTCGATATCGGTTGCCTGGCCCTGGAAGCCACCCAGCGGCTGGTGGATCATCACACGCGAATTGGGCAGCGCATAACGCTTGCCGGCGGCACCGGACGCCAGCAGCAGCGCGCCCATCGAAGCGGCCTGGCCGACGCAGATGGTGCTCACGTCAGGCTTGATGTACTGCATGGTGTCGTAGATCGCCATGCCGGCGGTCACCACGCCACCGGGCGAGTTGATGTAGATGCTGATGTCCTTTTCCGGATTTTCCGCTTCCAGGAACAGCAACTGCGCCACCACCACGTTGGCCATGTGATCGTCGATCGGGCCCACCAGGAAGATCAGGCGCTCCTTCAACAGGCGCGAGTAGATGTCGTAGGCGCGCTCGCCACGGGCGGTCTGTTCGACCACCATCGGAACCAGGTTCAGGGCTTTGGTTCGGTTGTCCATTTCGTGAGGCACCTTTGTGGAGGGGGGAACAGCCCCGCGCCTTGCGACACGGGGCCCTGCTTCAGCGTCGCTCAGCCGCGGATGGCGTCCTGGAAGGACATCTTTTCCTCGGTGTGCTGGGCGCGCTCGGCAATCCAGTCGATCACCTGCTCTTCCATCACGCGGTTCTGCAGGCCAGACATCAGCTGGGGGTCGTTGCGGTACATCTCAATGACCTGCTCCGGCTCTTCGTAGGTCGAAGCGATCAGGCGCATGGTTTCATTCAGGCGCTTCGGCTCCAGCTTCAGGTCGTTCAGGCGTGCCACTTCGCCCACCAGCAGGCCCACCAGCACGCGCTTGCCAGCGGCTTCCTTGAAGCCTTCATGCGCATCGGCCGGAATCTCGCCGGGGTTGCGACCATTGCGACGCAGCTGCTCCACCTGCTGGGCCAGCATCGCGCGTGCTTCGTTCTCCACCAGGCGCGGCGGCAGTTCCACCGAACCGTAGGCGGCAATCAACTGCTCACCCACTTCACGGCGCAGGCGGTTCATCAGCGCGCCCTTCAGTTCGCGCTCCAGGTTGGCGCGGATGTCCTTGCGGAACTGTTCGACATCGCCACCCTTGACGCCAAAGCTCTTGATGAAGGCCTCATCGACCTCCGGCAGCGACTCTTCGGACACTTCGGTGACCTTGACGGTGACCTGCACGGTCTTGCCCGCCAGGGCTTCGACGCGCCAATCGGCCGGGAAATCGACGTCCAGGGTCTTTTCTTCGCCCTTGGCCATGCCGACCAGGGCCTGTTCGATGGTCTCGAACATCATGTTCTGGCCAACGACGATGGTGCCCTTCTCGGTGCCTTCGGCCGGCAGGCGCTCATCGCCGGCCTGCGACCAGGTTTCCAGGGCGACCAGATCGCCTTCCTTCGCGCCACGCGCGACCGGCTCCCAGGTACGACGCTGCTGGCGCAGGTTCTCCACCATCTGGTCGATGTCGGCATCGCCGATTTCGGCACTGTGGCGCACCACGGTCAGCTTCGACACGTCGATATCACCGAAGTCCGGCAGCACCTCGACGGTGGCCACGAACGACAGTTCGCCCTGGTCGCCCTTGTCGATGCGCGGGCTGCCCACCACGCGCAGTTCGTGCTCGCGCAGCGCAGCGTCGAAGGTTTCGCGCAGCAGGCCATCGACGGCCTCGCCACGGACCTGCGCGCCGAAGCGCTGCTCGATCACCTTGGCCGGCACCTTGCCCGGACGGAAGCCCTTGATGCGCGCGGTGCGCGCGATTTCGCCCAGACGGCCACTGATGTGGGTCTGCAGGCGATCTTCCGGCAGCGAGAAGCTCAGGCGGCGTTCCAGGTTGCCGGTGGATTCGATCGAAGCTTGCATGTTGACTCCTGCCACCGACAGGCCTCTGGCCGCCGGTTCGATGTGATGGACGAAACGGGTTGTACGCACGCGGATAGCCGCCGCAGCCCTTTAGTTTGGACGATATCGGGCGGCACTGCCAGCGCGGCGCCGGCCGGGGCGACCGGGTACGGCGGGCCGAAGCGGCCGGGACGGCGACCGGCCATGGTGCGAAAGGGGGGACTCGAACCCCCACGCCTTGCGGCACTGGAACCTAAATCCAGGGCGTCTACCAATTCCGCCACTTTCGCGAGACCGATCAAGCACGCCATTGTCGCAGGCGCAGACAGCGCTGGGTAGAGCCGGGCTCTGCCCGGCTGGGGCTTTACCGCATAGCGGGGCAGAGCCCCGCTCTACGGGACAGCGAGCGCACGGGGCCAAGAAAAAAGCCACCAGGATGTCCTGGTGGCTTTCGTCTGGTGGGCCGTCAAGGATTCGAACCTTGGACCTATTGATTAAGAGTCAACTGCTCTACCAACTGAGCTAACGGCCCGAAATCGGGGCGCGAATTATGGCCCGGGCATGCCGAAGAGTGCAAGCATTTTTTTTCCGATGTACATCACGCGCGTTTCGAAACGCTCCCGGAGCCAGCAATGCCCGCGCGGACGAACAGCCAAGAAAAAAGCCACCAGGATGTCCTGGTGGCTTCTGTCTGGTGGGCCGTCAAGGATTCGAACCTTGGACCTATTGATTAAGAGTCAACTGCTCTACCAACTGAGCTAACGGCCCGAAAAACGAGGCGGATAGTGTAACCAGCATCCCGCCTTTGCTGCAACGACCGGCGCGTGAAGCGCACCAGCGCTTGAATCAGTGGGGTGGCTGAGGGGATTCGAACCCCCGACCACCGGAATCACAATCCGGTACTCTAACCAACTGAGCTACAGCCACCACTGAAACCTTCAATCCCGCAACGATGCATGCTGCAGGACCTGGATCCTTTCCCTTCCGGCAACCGCAGCTGAAAGCCACGTCCGCTGAAGCGAGTCCGGCATTTTCATGGACTCGGCAGGGAAATGCAAGCATTTCTTCACGCGGCTGGATTCGCGCCAACGCCACGCGCAGGACTACAGCGCCCACCCTCAGGACATCGTGTCGCTTCCCTGCCACACGCCGCTCATGACAGTGCTGTCGGCGTGCCGCACGCGAAGTCGTTCAATGCCACGACACCTCGCGAGGCGCGATGCCCGGGGCCTCACATGTCGCTATTGGAACGTCCCTCCCGGCACATAGGCGGGAGCCGCGGGAATGCCGGAAAAGCACTGCGTCACCCTTGCACATCCTTGCTCCACCGGCGTTGCTACTCACGCTCATTGATAGACATCGCGCGCCTTTAACTAGTTCATTGATCTGGAAATCTGATCGATCCTTATCAACGTTCGATCATGCATCAACGGAGGCTTGGGAAGCCCGCCCGCTTCGTGGCAGCGTGCTGGTCAGTCAGCCGAATACTTAGCCGCACATGAACAAACTGCTTACCGTCTCCCTCAAACAGCAACTCAAGCAGGCTGCCAAGTACAGCGGGCGCTCCATCAAGGAGGAGCTGCGTGCCCGGCTGGAGCAGACCTTCGGACGCGATGCCAATCCTCAGGCGTTGCTGTCGCGGATGATGATGGAGCAGTGGCAGCTCGACGCGCTCATCACCCATCTCGGCCAGGAGCAGCTCATGCTGCCGGTATGCAGCCCCTTCCCGCACTGGCGGCCGCCCCACTGGCTGGAGGCAACCCTCTCGCCCGGCCTCGTCAACGGCGAATACGAAGCGGTGATATCGGCACTGTCCGCCCGACGCGCGGATCTGCGGCGCACTTACCTGCCACTGATGAACGCGCTCACGACAGGCAATCCTGTTTCCCCTGCGGTAATGGCGGTACTCGGCGTCTAGCGCCCGCCTCGCAGGCCAGGCAGGGGCCGGCTGCCATCGCGTCGGCATCAGGACGCCTGCGACCCGGCTGGTTCTCGGCCAGCCGGATCAGCGCGGAGCCCAGTTCGAAGGACACCGAGCGCTGCCTGCCGTGTTTCACCCGGTTGATGGTGGACTGCGAAGTGCCGCACGCCAGGGCGATGCGCGATTCGGTCCACTCGGCGGCCATCAAGGTCTGTACTGCATAGCGTGGGCAACAGAAGCTCATGGCCGATGCTATTACCCAAATCATAAAAATTTCAATACGTGAACGAACTATGCCCTGAAGATATCAGGGTAAACAATTCATTCATGAATAAAGTGGCCGCCAATCTCCGCCGGTTGATACGTGCCCGGGGGATCAGCGAGAACCAGTTGTCCCGCCATACCGACGTCGCCCAGCCGACCATCCACCGCATCCTTGCCGGACACACGGCGGATCCGCGCGATGGCACGCTGCGGCCGTTGGCAGCCTGGTTCGGCGTGACCGTGGAGCAGCTGCGCACCGAGCTGCCGGACATGGACACGATGCCACCCTCCAAGGGCCAGTACCGCATCAAGGAGGCAAGCGCGCTGGCCGTGCGCGAGCGTCCGCACGACGTGGGCGTGGATGAGGTGACGGTCAAGCTGACCGTGGCCGAGGGAAAGCCGAAGGTGGAGCTGATAGCGACAGGTCAACGCATCGTCTACAGCGCCAACTGGTTTCCGGAACGGAATGCGAAGCCGGCCGATGTCCGGGTCTTCCAGGTGAGTGGCGACAGCATGGAGCGCACGCTGTTCGACGGCGACCGCGTCACGGTCAACCTGGCCGATACGCGCATCGCCGATGGCCGCGTGCATGTCCTGGTCACCGGCGGACGGGAACCGGACATGAAGATCAAGCGGCTGTTCAAGACATCCGATGGCCGGGTCCGGGTGGTCAGCGACCATCCGGACAAGTCGCTGTACCCGGATGAACTGCTGGGCGCCGAGGAACTGGCCGGGGTGCTGGTGCTGGGGCGCGTGCTGGAACGCAGTGGCGGCGGCGGGCTGTAAGGCTGCGCGGGCATCGCCGAGCTGTGTCGGCGTAGCCGGGCTCTGCCCTGCTGAGGCTGCGTTGAAAGCGGGGGACGTGGAACAGGACGCGACGGCCTGTAGAGGTAGATGGCGCGCCCGACAGGAATCGAACCTGTAACCGCCGGCTTAGAAGGCCGGTGCTCTATCCAGTTGAGCTACGGGCGCCCGAACCGGGTGGACCAACCTGCCCCGGAGGGACGATGGTTGGTCGGGGTAGAGGGATTCGAACCCCCGACATCCTGCTCCCAAAGCAGGCGCGCTACCAGACTGCGCTATACCCCGGCGTTGCAACGTGCAGGGG
>JAFAFF010000276.1 GCA_023423605.1 Pseudomonadota bacterium | reverse complement strand
GGGGTGTAGCTCAGTCTGGTAGAGCGCTACGTTCGGGACGTAGAGGTCGCAGGTTCGAATCCTGTCTCCCCGACCACTGGATGGTCATCAGAAAGCCTGGAAGACGCGAGTCCTCCGGGTTTTTTTGTGTCTGCGGTCTGCGGTCTGCGGTCTGCGGTCTGCGGTCTGCGGACGGCAGGCTCACATGGTCGGTCGGCCGTATCGCCGCATTGGTGGTCACGCAGGCCAGCACGAAGACGTGGGATTGCTGCGCGGCAATCAGCGAACAGCCGCAGGACAGCCTGTCCCCATGGCGCGCTACCGGCTGACCGTCAAACAAACGCGCCAACAGGACCTGGCCCGGCCGGCGACGTACAATGATGCCCTCCCCCACCCGCTGCGCCGGCCCTGCCCGGCGCCGCTGCCGCACGCCGATGTTCCTCACGTGCGCCCGCCAGGATTCCGCATGACCGCTTCGTCCTCCACTTCGCCACCGCTGCTGCAGGGCCGCGTGCTGGCGTTCGCTGCCATCCTGCTGGCCGCCGTCAACCTGCGCACCGCGGTCACCTCCATCACCCCGCTGCTGGACGTGCTGGGACAGGAGTTCCACTTCGGCTCGACCATGACCGGCGTGCTCGGCATGCTGCCCACCGCCGCGTTCGCGCTGTTCGGCGTCACCACGCCGATGCTGGCGCGACGGATCGGCCTGGAACGCACGGCCCTGCTGGCCATGGTGCTTGCCATGCTGGGCCTGTTGCTGCGCTCCAGCGCGGTCGGAGTCGGCAGCCTGCTGCTGGGCTCGGTCGTCGCGCTGGCCGGCATGGGCATCGGCAACGTGGTGGTACCGCCCCTGGTGAAGCGCTACTTCGCCAACAAGGTCGGCACCATCAGCACGCTGTACATCAGCGTGCTGCAGCTGGGCACCATGCTGCCGGCACTCTTGGCGGTGCCGGTAGCCAACGCTGCGGGCTGGCGGGTATCGCTGGGCATCTGGGCACTGCTGGCCCTGGCGGCGGCTCTGCCCTGGCTGATGATGGCCCGCCGTGCGCCGCGCCACGATGCCATCACCGATGGTGTAGACCCGGCCATGCAGCCGCATGGACAGGTCTGGCGTACCTCGCTGGGCTGGGGCATGACGCTGATGTTCGGCATGACCTCGCTGATGACCTATTCCATGTTCACCTGGCTGCCGCGCATCGTGGTGGAAGCCGGCGCGTCGCCGGCCTTCGGTGGGGTGATGGTGGCGATGTTTTCCGCACTGGGCCTGCTGCCGTCGCTGCTGATGCCATCGCTGGCCGCGCGCATGACCAATCCGTTTCCACTGGTGCTGGTCGGGTTCAGTGCATTCGCGGTGTCGTTCGCCGGCCTGTGGCTGGCACCGATGAGCGCGCCGCTGCTGTGGGCATGCCTGCTGGGCGTCGGCCCGTCGACCTTCCCGCTCGCCCTTACGCTGATCAACCTGCGCACGCGCACGCCGACCGGTTCGGCGGCATTGTCCGGCTTCATGCAAGGAGTGGGTTACAGCTTCGCCGGCCTGGGCCCGCTGGTGGTGGGCTGGCTGCATGAGCTGGGTGGCAGCTGGACACTGCCGTTCGCCTTCCTGTTCCTGTGCGCGGTGGTGACACTGGCGGCGGCATGGTTCGCCTGCAAGCCGCGCAAGCTGGAAGATCTGTGGCACCCGCGGGGCACGTAGAGCCGGGCTCTGCCCGGCTGGGGCTTTCCCGCGCAGCGGGGCAGAGCCCCGCTCTACCCGGCTGATGGGGCATCGCGGCAGCGGGGCAGAGCCCCGCTCTGCGTGGCAGGCGCGCGTAGAGCCGGGCTCTGCCCGGCTGATGGTTCACCGCGCAGCGGGGCAGAGCCCCGCTTTACTTTTCGCGGATCTGGCCCTGGCCCTGCACCACGAAACGTTCGATGGTGAGCGCTTCCAGGCCCATCGGTCCATAGGCATGCAAGCGGGTGGTGGATATGCCGATCTCGCTGCCAAGCCCCAGCTGGCCACCATCGGAGAAGCGTGAGGAGGCGTTGACCATCACCACCGCCGAACGCAGGGCGTTGACGAAGCGCTCGGCATTGCCGCTGTCTTCGGTGGCGATCACTTCGGTGTGGTCGGAGGTGTAGGTGCGGATGTGCGCGATCGCCGCATCCACGTCATCCACCACGCGCACGGCCAGAACCAGGTCGAGGAACTCGGCAGCATAGTCGTCGTCAGTAGCCGCCGTGCCGCCCGACAGAAGCGGCAGCGCACGTTCGTCGGCGCGCAACTGCACGCCGCGCTCGCCCAGCACCCGCGCAGCGCGCGGCAGGAAGGCGTCGGCCACGCCGCGGTGCACCAGCAGCGTCTCCAGCGAATTGCAGGCCGCCGGCCGGCTGCATTTGCCATCCACCAGCAGACCGACGGCCTTGTCCAGGTCCGCGCTGGCATCCACGAACAGATGGCAGACGCCCTTGTAGTGCTTGATGACCGGCACGCGTGCGTGTTCGGCAACGAAGCGGATCAGGCCTTCGCCGCCGCGCGGGATCGCAAGATCAACCAGCTCATGCAACTGCAGCAGTTCCAGCATCGCTTCGCGGCGCAGGTCGGTCAGCACCGTCACCGCTGCCGGCGGTACACCGTTGGCCTTCAGGGCACCGGCCAGCGCCTGGGCGATGGCGGTGTTGGAATGAATCGCTTCGGAGCCACCGCGCAGGATCACGCCATTACCGGCCTTCAGGCATAGCGCGGCGGCTTCGGCGGTCACGTTCGGGCGGGCTTCGTAGATCATCGCGATCACGCCCAGCGGCACGCGTACCTTCTGCACGCGGATGCCATTGGGGCGCACGTCGTCGCGGGTCACCTGCCCCACCGGGTCCGGCAACGCGGCCACCTCTCGCACGGCCTCGGCCATCGCGAACAGGCGTGCCGGGTCCAGCGCCAGGCGGTCAAGCATGGCACTGCCCACGCCCTTGTCGCGGGCGGCGGCGAGGTCACGTGCATTGCCGGCCAGGATCAAACCCGCATTCAACTCCAGTGCCTGGGCCATGGCCCGCAGCAGCGTGCCGCGCGCGGCGCTGTCCAGGCCGGCGACCACCTGGGCCGCCTCACGGCAGGCGCGTGCCTGCGCTTCGATCTCACTCATGGTAGTGTCCTGCAGTCCGGTCATGGCAGCACCAGGTCGTCACGATGGACGACGGTGCCGCCGTAGTTGTAGCCGAGCACGGCCTGGATGTCGCGCGTATGGCGGCCGGCAATGCGGCGCACATCGTCGGCCGCGTACTGGCTGACGCCGCGGGCCACGCAGACACGACCGTGCGGTGCGGTCCAGCACACCTGCACCATGTCGCCGCGGCGGAAATCACCCTCGGCACCGGTGATGCCACCGGGCAGCAACGAGGCACCCTTCTCACGCATGGCCTGCGCCGCACCGGCATCGACGATGATCGCGCCGTCGGCCAGCGGTGCGTGCCGCAGCCAGTGTTTGCGCGCGGCTTCACGGCTGCGCGCGGCATGGATGCGGGTACCGAACAGGCGGCCCTGGGCCAGCGCGCGCACCACCTCACTGCTGCGGCCGTTGAACAGATAGGTCTCGATGCCGAGCCGGCCGGCCTTGGCGGCCGCTTCCAGCTTGGTGCGCATGCCGCCGGTGCCAGCCCGCGAACCGGCGCCGCCGGCCATGGCCAGCACGGCATCGTCCAGTTCGGGCACGTCGTGCAGCGGGCGCGCGTCGGCGACGGAGCGCGGGTCGGCGCTGTACAGGCCATCGATGTCGGTGGCGATGAACAGTGCGTCGGCGTCGATCAAGGCAGCCACGGTGGCGGCCAAATTGTCGTTGTCGCCAAGCTTGAGTTCGTCCACCGACACGGTGTCGTTCTCGTTCACCACCGGCAACGCGCCCAGCCGCAGCAGTTCGCTGAGCGTGGCACGTGCATTGAGGTAGCGGCGGCGATTGCGCAGGTCGTCGTGGGTCAGCAGCACCTGCGCCACCGGGCGTTCGAAGAAGCGCTGCCAGAGACCGATCAGCTGCGCCTGGCCCAGTGCGGCCAACGCCTGCCGCGCCGCCATCGCCGCACCGGGTTCATCGGCGCGCGGCAGGATGGCGCGGCCTGCGGCGACCGCGCCGGAGGACACGATGACCACCTCGCGGCCGGCCAGCACGTTGGCCGACACGAACTGGGCCAGGCCCAGCGCATGGCGCGGTGACAGGCCGCCGCCATCGGCGGCCAGCAGGCTGCTGCCGACCTTCAGCACCGCACGCCGCCACGGCGGTAACGCTTGTTCGGGGAACGGCGAGGCGACATGGGCGGCGTGCAGGGTCATCAAGGCGGCCTCAGCGGGTGTTCCATTCGTGCACGGTCACGTCCGAAGCCTGCATCGTCACCAGCGGATCGCTGGCGACGATGGCCCGTGCCTGCGCCAGGCTGTCGACATTGCACAGCACATAGGCACCTCCGCTGCCATCGGCGAAGCCTCCCGTCAGCTGCAGCTGGCCCTGCGCGCGCAGCGCATCGAGGAAGTCCAGGTGCGGCTGCACGGCGGCGGCGTTGAAGTCCGGCCGGCGCAGGGCCATGACCAGATAGACGGTTCCCGCCATCAGGCCAGCGCCTGCCAGCGCGTGCGCAGTTCTTCCAGGCGCAGGTCGGCGGCCGAACCCGGCGACACGCGTGCGGCCAGGCTGCCTTCCGGGGTGCGCCCCTGCCCTGCGCTGTCGGCGCCTGCCGCCGCGGCCTTGTAGGCCTCGCGGAACGGTACGCCGGCCACAGCCGCTTCCACGGCGACGTCGGTGGCATACATGCCCGAGTCGATCGCCGCGCGCAGTCTGTCATCGCGCCATTCCAAGTTGGCCAGCAGCGCCGGCAGCAGTTCCAGTGCGGCCAGTCCGCGGCCGAAGCCGTGGAAGATGGCGCCCTTGGACGACTGCAGATCGCGGTGGTAGCCCGACGGCAGCGACAGCAAGTGCTCGATCTCGGTGCGTGCGGCGGCGACGCTGGCGTGGGTCGCGCGCATCAGCTCGATCACGTCCGGATTGCGCTTGTTGGGCATGATCGAGCTGCCGGTGGTGTACTGCGCCGGCAGCGCGACGAAGCCGAATTCGGCGCTGGTGAACAGGGACAGGTCCCAGGCGATGCGGCGCAGGTCCAGGGTGGCACCGCCCAGTGCTTCCAGCGCGGCCAGTTCGAACTTGCCGCGCGACAGCTGCGCGTAGATCGGCGAGATCTGCATGCGCGCAAAGCTCAGCGCGGCGGTGGTGTGTTCGCGGTCCAGCGGCAGGTTCACGCCGTACCCGGCGGCGGTGCCCAGCGGATTGGCATCGACCAGCGCATGGGTGTCGCGGGCGCGCAATGCGTTGTCGATGAAGGCCTCGGCCCAGCCGGCCCACCACATGCCCGCCGAGGACACCACGGCGCGCTGGATATGGGTGTAGCCGGGAATCGCCAGGTCCTTCTCGGCCTGCGCGCGGTCCAGCGCGACCTTGGCCACCTCAGCACTCAGCTGGGCCACGCGCTGCAGCTTTTCCTTCAGCCACAGGCGGGTGGCGACCAGAATCTGGTCGTTGCGGCTGCGGCCGGTGTGGATCTTGCGGCCGGCATCGCCCAGGCGTTCGGTCAGGCGCGCTTCGATCGCCGAGTGGCCGTCTTCGTACTGCGTATCCAGCACGAAGCGGCCTTCGCGGAAGTCCTGCGCCAACACGTCGAGCTCGCGCAGCAGGCCGGCCAGCTCATCGGCGCTGAGGATGCCGATGTGCTGCAGGCCCCGCGCATGCGCGGCGCTGGCGGCGATGTCGTGCAGGAAGAACTCGCGGTCGAGGATGACATCGTCACCGGCCAGGAAGGCCTGGATCTTCGCGTCAACCGCAACGCCGGGCTTCTGCCACAAAAGGTCTGCCATGTTGTGCTCCGTCGGCGGCCCATGCCGCCTGTTCGATGGGGTCAGTGCGGGATCGCGGCCAGTTCGGGCAATCCCAGCGCCAGGTTGAGGTTCTGCATGGCCTGGGTGGCCGCGCCCTTGAGCAGGTTGTCCAGGGTGGCCACCACCACCACGCGCTTGCCGCCCGGCGCCAGCGTGAAGCCGCCGACCTGTGCGCCGTGGCGGCCGGCGATGCGGCTCACCCATGGCGCGTCATCCACCACCTCCACCAGCGGCTCATCGGCATAGGCCGCAGTGAAACGCGCCATGATCTGCTCGCGCGTCTGCACCTGGTTCAGCCACAGGTTGACGGTCATGGTGATGCCGCGGAAATGCGGCGCCACGTGTGGCATGAACTCCACCGGCACGCGCAGGTGCGCGGACACCTCGCGTTCGTGCACATGGTTGGCCAGCGCATAGGGCATCAGGTTGTCGGCCAGCAGTTCCACGTTGTTCTTGTCCGACGGCGTGGTGCCGGCACCCGAATAACCGGACACGCCGAAGCACTGCGGCGGGCCGGCCAGCAGGTCCAGCAGCGGGTGGATCGCCAGCTGCATGGCGGTGGCATAACAGCCGGGGTTGCTGATGTGCCGTTCACCGTTGTAGTTGCCACGCGTCAGCTCCGGCAGGCCGTAATACCAGTGTCCGTCGAACCGGTAATCGGCAGACAGGTCGACGATGACGGTGTCCGGCCGGGTGGCGCCAAGCGCGGCCACGAACGGTGCCGCCAGGCCATTGGGCAGCGCCAGTATCACCGCGTCCACGCCCTTGGCGGCGACCGCGTCGGCATCCAGGTTCTCATAGCGCAGCTCGCCATTTACGTCGGGATGATGGTCGGCCAGGCGCTGGCCATCGCGTTCGCGCGAGGACACGAAGGCCAGGTCCAGGCGTGGGTGCGCGGCGATCAGCCTGATCAGCTCGGCACCGGTGTGGCCACGGGCGCCGACCAGGCCGACGCTGAAGATCTTTTCGTTCATGGATGACTGTCCAGTCGGAATTGCAGGTGGCGCTTCACCCCGGCCCATTCCGAATCGATGATGGAGAAGATGACGGTATCGCGCGGCGTGCCATCGGCGTGCCGCCGGTGGTTGCGCAGTACACCGTCCTGCTTCGCACCCAGGCGGGCGATGGCAACGCGCGAAGTGAAGTTGAACCAGCTGGTTTCCAGCGCCACGCTGATGCAGCCCAGGGTTTCGAAGGCATGCTGCAGCAGGAGCAGCTTGGCCTCGGTGTTGACGCCGCTGCGCTGCACGCGCGGCGCATGCCACGTGTAGCCAAGGCTGAGCCGGGGCACCTGCGCATCCAGCTCATAGAAGCGCGTGCTGCCGACAATGTCGCCGCTGGCATCACGGATCACGAACGGCAGCGCCAGGCCGTCAGCCTGCGCCTGCAGCGCCACCTGCACATAGTGTTCCATGTCCTGCGGCGATGGCACCTGGGTATACCAGAGCCTGTCCAGTCCGCTGTCCTGCACGGCCGCACACAGGCCGGGAACGTGTGCGGACTGCAGGGGCTCCAGCGCGACATGGTGGCCGTGCAGGGTGGGAACGTGGGACCAAGCGTCGGCATGGCTCATCACTCAGTCCTGCAGGCTTGGCGCGCGGCCGGCGCACTGGTCGACATAGGCCTTGATCCGTTCGAAGCCATCGCTGCCGAACCAGAACACCTTCCAGTTGCCCTGCTTGTAGCAACCATCGGATTCGGCGTAATAAAAGTGGTTGATGGGATTGCCGTTGCGCGAACGCCAGAACAGCTGCGACGTTTCCTCCAGCATCACGTTCCATACCGCCCGGCCCAGGCCCTCGCCCTGTGCATCGTCGAGCACGGCGAACTTGTCCAGGTATACGCCTTCGGCCTCGTCGGTGAGGATCACTGCAGTGCGGTAGTTTTCGCTGACGTAGGCGCGCAGCAGCCGGGTCTTCTCGAAATAGTCCGGCACGAGGGTACGGCCGAAGCTGGATTCGATCAGTTCCTTCAGGCGTGGCAGATCCAGTTGATCCCACGAAGTGGCGCGCAACACCTTCTCGCCGCGCCGCACCAGCGTGCCCGAGCCCTTGTGGGTGAACAGTTCCTTGGCCAGGTCGGCCGGCCGGGTGATCGACACCGACGACTCCAGCGGCAGGCGATCCAACAGGTCCTTGATCTGCTCGATCTTCACCTTCATGCCGCCGTGGATCCACGGCTGCGCGATCAGGTGGTCGTATTCGGTGGACAGGTTGATCGAGTCGATCACGTTGCCTGCCTCGTCCAGCAGGCCGCCGGTGCCGGTGAGGAAGATGATCTTGTACGGCTGCAGCTCCTGCACCAGCTCGTTGGCGGCGAAATCGGCGTTGACGTTGAGGATCTGCCCGCTGCGGGTTTCACCCAGGCTGGTGATGACCGGAATCGAACCGGCACGCAGGCTGGCCTCGATGGGCGCCAGGTTGACCTTCCTGACCTCGCCGACCAGTCCATAGGTGTCCTGGTCCAGATACTCGGCTTCGAACACGCCACCGGTGATGGAGGTGGCGCGTGCGCCGTTCTGCTGCAGGGCTTCGACCAGGCGCAGGTTGGACTGCTGGAAGACGCGGCGCACGATCGCCAGCGCTTCCGGCGAGGTCACGCGCAGGCCGTTGATGGTCTGCTTCTCGATGCCGGCGGCCGACAGTTCGGCATCCAGCTGCGGGCCGGCACCATGCAGCACGATCGGGGTCAGGCCCACTTCCTGCAGGAACGACAGCGAGGAGGTCAGTGCTTCAAGATCATCGCGCAGCACGGCACCGCCGACCTTGACCACGGCGAAGCGCTTGGCGTCCAGCTGCGAAAAGCGCTTGAGGTACTGGCTGATCTCCTTCGCGCTGGCCATGCTGGAAAGCAGGCGCACGATGGTCTGGCGGGTCTGGCGATGGGGCTGGAGGGCTGGGGACATTTCGGTTTCATCACAGGCGGCGGTCGCCGCGTTGCAGTTCCGCCATGCCAGGGCATGGTGGCGTTGTGGGGATCGGTCAGGCGCCGGTGGCGATGATGCGGTGCACGGCGTCGGTATAGCGCTGCAGTTGGTCCAGCGTCACGAACTCATCGGCGGTGTGGGCCTGGGCAATGTCGCCCGGGCCAAACACCAGCGTGGTGTAACCGGCGGCGGAGAACAGCGAAGCCTCGGTCCAGAAGTCCACGGCGTTGCCGATCGGCAGGTCCAGGGCATCGGCCACGTCGCGCGCCAGCAGGCGGCGGTCCTCGGCTTCGGCGATGTCGCCCGCCGGCAGGCTGGGGCCACGGAAGGTCTCGGTGAACAGTGCCGCTTCCGGTTCGGCGAAACCGGCGAAGGTCGCCAGCAGTGCGTCGATGTCCATCGACGGCAGCGGACGGAAACCGAAACGCACTTCGGCCGCCGGCGCGATCATGTTGGCCTTGATGCCGCCTTCGACGCGGCCGATGTTGAAGCGCAGGCCGGTCAGGCCGCCGAAGCGTGCCGAGGCCAGCGATTGCACGTGATCCAGCGCGCGGCTGCCCCAGCGCATGGCCTGGTGCAGCGCACTGGCGGCAGCATCCTGCTTGCCGGAGGCATGGCCGGCACGGCCGGCGAACTGCATCAGCACCGAACTGATGCCACGGTGCGCCAGCACCGCTTCGCTCATGGTCGGCTCGGCCACCAGCACGGCTTCGTAGGGGATGCCACGGGCCAGGAACGCGGCGATGCAGCGCGGATCGTTGGCTTCCTCGTCGCTGGAAAACAGGAAGGCCGCATCGCCGTCGCTGGCATTGGCGGCCGTCACCAGCGCGGCGGCAGCGCCCTTGATGTCACACACGCCCAGGCCGACCACGCGATCGTCCAGACGGCGCATCACGTGCGGGTCGGCACTCCAGTGCGGCGAATCGGGCACGGTATCCAGGTGCACGTTGAACAGGTACTTCGGCGTACCGCGCACGGCATACAGGCTGACCGCACCGGCACCGTGGTCGATCACCTCGACGTTGAACCCGGGCAGGTTCGCGCGCAGGTAATCGAAGATACCACCGGTGGTGATCGCACGCGGCGGGTTGCGGGTGTCGAAGGACACCAGGGCCTGCAGGTGATCGAGCGTCTGTTCAAGCATGAATCAACAATCCTGTGGAATTCCACCGGGCATGGCCCGGCGCTACCGGAATGCGCCTGCTGGAGAGCCCCCTTGGTGTTCAAGGGGGCACGCCAGCGGCGCAGGTGGGTCAAGCGCGGTTGACCTGCGCGTAGACAGTGGAGCTCATGCCGAACAGCTTGATGAAGCCCTCGGCCTCTTCCACGCCCCAGTCGGCCGACTGCGCGTAGGTGGCACCCTTGGTGTTGAGCAGGGGCGGCGACTTCACGGCCACCGCGTCGACGCGGCCACCACGGGTTTCCAGCACCACTTCACCGTTGACCTTGGCCTGCGAGGACTTCAGGAAGGCCTCGATGTCGGTCTTCAGCGGGTCGTGGTAGAAGCCTTCGTACACCAGCTCCACCCACTTGCGTGCCA
>JAFAFF010000219.1 GCA_023423605.1 Pseudomonadota bacterium | reverse complement strand
TCGAAGCCGATGCGGCCGATGCCGGGGAAGTATTCCTTTGCGCCGATGAAGAGGCTGGTCATGGTCAATCCTTCATTGCTGGGGGATGGAATCAGGCGTACAGCGGAGTGATCGCCTGCAGGTAGGTGTGGAAACGCTGGTAGCCAGCGGCATAGGCGGCCACGCGCCGGGGATCGGGCCGGGCCGAGAGCGCCTCGTCCACCTGCAGGTGGTCGAGCACCACGTCGGCCAGCGAACTGTCATTGCCATGGTCGCGACGGTGCGCCCACAGTGCCTGCAGCGCGGCGCCGAACGCGGCGCCTTCGGGCTGGCTCGGCACCACCACCGGCAGATCGAAGACATCGGCCACCATCTGCCGCCACTGCGCGCTCTTGCTGCCACCGCCGGTAAGCAGCACGGTATCGAAGCGCAGGCCGGCATCCACGAAGGCGTCGTAGCCGTTGCGCAGGCTGTAGGTGGCCCCTTCCATCGCAGCGCGGTAATGATGTGCGGCGGTGCTGTTGTGCAGGTCCATGCCGAACAGGCTGGCGCGGGCCGCCGGCAGGTCCGGCGTACGTTCGCCGTTGAAGAACGGCAGCATCACCAGGCCATCCGCGCCGGCGGGCGTGCCGGCGATGGCGGCCTCGGCAGCGGCGCGGTCCAGCTGGAAAAGCCGTGCGGTGGTCTCGGTGGCCACGGTGCAGTTCATGGTGCAGATGAGCGGTAGCCAGCCACCGCTGGACGAACAGAACGCGGCCCAGCGCGCCTGCGCGTCCACCACCGGATGATCGGCATGCGCGAACAGCGTGCCCGACGTGCCCAGGCTCATCGTCAGCCGGCCCGGTACCACGTTGCCGGTACCGATCGCGGCCATCATGTTGTCGCCGCCGCCGGTGGTGACACGCACGTCGGCAGGCAGCTGCAGGAGGGTGGCGATGGCTGGCAGCAGCGCGAAGGTGGTGCCCGCTTCCACCAGCGGCGGCAGCGCCGCGCGCAGGTCGCGGTCGCTGTCGATGGCGCGCAGCATCGGCTCGGACCAGTCGCGCGTGCGCACATCCAGCCAGCCGGTGCCGGACGCATCCCCGGCTTCCATGAAGCGCTCGCCGGTCAGCCAGAAGTTCACGTAATCGTGCGGCAGCAGGATGGTTGTCATCGCCACATAGGCGTCAGGCCGATGCGTGCGCGTCCACGGCAGCTTGGACGCGGTGTAGCCGGCCAGGATCGGGTTGCCGGCCACGCCGACGCTGCCGGCAACGCCGCCCACGGCCTGCATGATTCCCTCGCATTCGGCGTGCGTGCTGGTATCGCACCACAGCTTCACCGGCGCGGTGACGCGGCCTTCGGCATCCACCGGCACGAAGCCATGCTGCTGGCCGGACACCGCGATGGCGCGCACGCGGGCGCGCTGGGTGGCATCCAGTGCAGCGAAACAGCCCTGCAGCGCGTCGATCCACCACTGCGCCTGCTGTTCGCGGGTGCCGTCATCGCGGCTGGTCAGCTCCAGCGCCGCGGCGGTGGTCGCCACCACCTCGCGCGCCACCGGATCGTAGGCCACCAGCTTGACGCCCTGGGTACCGATGTCGAGGCCGATGAACAGACCTTCTTCGCGTTGTGATGCTGCTTCAGGCATGGGACTGCCCCGGAAATGGTAGCGCTATCATAAGAAGCTCCAAAAAAAAGGCGGAGGGTGCTCCCGCAGTGATTCCGGGTCACGATCCTGTTGCCACCTGCGGCCCTACTCTAAGCAAGATCGCAGGCAAAGCCATGCTGCAGCGCGCAAGCAGTGCGGCATGTGCCTGCCTGGCATCAATCATCGTCCTGGAACGTCCATTCGAACCAGGTGGCCACGCTTTCGCCCGGCTCCAGTACTTCCGCGCCGTGGTTGAACGCGTCCGGTGGCCCGCCCTGCGGCTCCACGCACGTGGCGTGTGCCGGTTCGTCGTAGAGCACCCAATGGTCGCAGTCCGATCGCAGCGTCAGCCGTTGCCCGGCACCGTGCAGCACCACTGGCGTGGTGTTGATGAAGCAGTCGTCCCATGGCCCCTGCCCCACCGCGACCGTCGGCAGCATGGCAATGCCCTCGGCATCGCGCGGATAACGCGCGGCGGGCGCGAAGCGCAGCCGGTCCGGTTTGCGGAACCAGGGGTGCCAGCCCGGCACCGGCCGTGGCATCGGTTGCACGCCGGCCCGTACGCGAAGCTCCAGCCGCAGCCGCGGTCCATCGAGCATGATGTGCTGTTCGGCGCTGCCGCCGAACGGCCACCCGGCGCCTTCGCCGAATGGCAGTGACAGCCGGCACTGGCGGTCATCGGCGCTGTCCACCTGCCATGGCAGGCGGTAACCGGTTCCGTGGATGGCGTGTGCGCCGAGCGATGGTGGAAGCTGCACCACGCGTCCGCGGAAACGGAACCGCCCATCGCGGATGCGTCCCGACCACGGCACCATCGGGTAGCAGCCCCACGCGATCGCACCGTCCTGCGCGCCTTCCGGGCCGACCAGCCACAGGTGGTCGCGATGCAGCACCTGGGCCAGTCGCCCGCCGGCCTGCGGCGCCACGCTGACGGCCAGCGGACCATCCCGCAGCTCGATCAGCGGGCCCACCGGCAACGGTTCGTGGGCCGGTTCCAGGCGCACGTCATTCTCCATACGGATGCAGGGTGCGGATGCGACCATCCGGTTCGTGATGCAGTTCGGTCACCTTCATGTTGCGCAGGTGGGTGACGCCACCGGACAGCATGCAGTCGTGGTAATACAGCCACCAGCGTCCTTCGAACTGCACGATGGAATGGTGCGTGGTCCAGCCGATCACCGGGGTCAGGATGACGCCTTCGTAGCGGAACGG
>JAFAFF010000218.1 GCA_023423605.1 Pseudomonadota bacterium | reverse complement strand
GGCGAGCTGCCCGGCCACCTGCCTGAATCCGTCCTGCCACGCTGTCATTGCGACGTCATTCCCTGCTCCCATTGAAGCACTGTGTAGGCCTGTCCGGTCGTGCCACTGCGACCCCCGCGCACCACCGCGCGGCTGAGCGCGATGCGCCCGCGCTCGTCCGTTACGCGGCACTCGATACTATAGGTGCCACTGCCGCCGGTGATAGCGGGGGCTTCCGTTGCGCTGTCCGGATCGGCCTGCTGCTGCCTGCGCTGGGCGAGGATCGTGTCCGCATCCAGGCCCAGCGCGACCAGCACCGGCGCCTGGGCAAAGCGTGGATCCGGCCGTGATTGGCGGCCATGCAGGGTGATGAACGGGCGCACCCGCTGGAACAGGTCCGGCGTCATTCCCAGCACCCGCTGCAGCTCGCCAAGCGTTTCAAAGGGCCCGTTGCGGGGCCCATGGGGCAGTCCCGCGGCGACATAGTCCGCAAGCTCGGCACCACCACCCGGCGGACTCAGGTCGTCGGCGTCGCGCCAATCGATGATCGCCCCTGCCAGGCGACCCGCCTGCTCCTCCGGCACCTCCAGCGCCCGCAGGAATGCCTGCAGCAAGGCGGGATCGGCCAGGTTGATGTTCACCTTGCCACTTTCGTCCTCCACGCGGATGTCCACCCGTGCACCGTCATAACTCCAACGATAGCGGCGACCATCCGGCTGCCACGACGGTCGCAGGGGGTCGGCGCGCAGGCGCGACATCGCATAGGCGACGCCAGCGCGGCCGATTTCCTGCGCACGGCCGGCATCATCCTGCACACGTTGCTGCAAGTGCTCGATGCGCGCGGAAAGCGCGAACGCACCCACCAGCGCAGTCAGCAGCGCCACCAGCCACAACACCAGCACCAGGGCCGCACCGCGCGCATGGCATTGCCGCGCACGGCTCATCGCACGGCTCCCTGCCCGCGTTGTGGCTGAGCGGCCGCTTCCAGCGCGACCACCAGCTCCGGCCACGCTGCGCCCTGCATCGGCTCCACCCGCAGGGACACCAGCAGGGGCAGGCGACGGGTGTCCTCCCAGGCCGGCAGCCAATCGGTGAGCTGGCCGCTGGCCGCGTCGATGCCGCGATAACGCAGCGTCACCCGGCGCAGGCCATCGGCCAGCCGTTCCGGTACCCGCGCAGGGGTTTCCGGCAACTGCTCACCGTTCTGCACCATGACCAGCCCGAGCTGCAGGCGCACGCCCTGCCCGGCACGCACCACCTGCAGATCATGCACATAGGCGCCGCCACGCCCCAGGTAGCCCGGCAGTTCCGATACGAAGCGCAGCCGCTGTGCTTCGCCAACGAAATACAGGGGCTCGCGCGCGGGATCCAGCGGTTCGATGGGACTGCGCAGGGCCTGCGAAAGCTGGCGCCGCAGCAGCCCCTGGACCGCACGCATGCGTTCGTTGTCGGCCGCCATCGCTTCACCGCGCTGGCTGATGGTCATTGCCGAGCGTACGGTCACGAATGCAAGTGCCAGCCCTCCCGCCAGCAGCGCGGTGGCCAGCAGCACTTCGATGAGGGTGAAGCCGGACGCCCGACGGCTCATGTGCCCTCCACCGGTGGCGGCACCAGTCGCAGGGTACGCCATTCAAGCTGGCCGCCCCGGCGTTGGCTCCAACGGACCTGCAGCCGCAGTTCAAGCAGGCGCGGCACGCCGATGGCGTCAACAGGCGCAGCCATGGCGCCCGTCGCGCGCGGTTCCACATAAGGCTGCACCTGCAGCGACCAGTGATAACGTCCGTCCTCCCACTCTCCCTCACGCTGGCCTTCCTGCAGCGGCGCCTGCACACCGGTGGCGGCAAGCAGCGAGTGCGCGTGCAGCACGGCACGCGAGCGCAGGTCCGCTTCGCCCACCTGGCGCGCGGCACCGGACAACGTGCCCAGCAACAGCGTGAGTGCGACGGCAAGCAGTGCGAACGCCACCAGCACTTCCAGCAGGGTGAAGCCGCGCGTCGACCGTTTCGGCATCCGCAGGCGCCGTGGAGAGGACGGCGGCGTCATGGCGCAGCCTCCGGTCGCGATGTCACTTCGCCGGTCAGCCAGCCGACATCGATGCGCCAGCGTGCAGTGCCCTGCTGCAGTACGATGCGCCCGCCGCTGCTGCCACCGTCAGGGTGGAACTCGATCGCCCCTTCCCCGGCACGCCGCTGCAGCTGGGCGGCGCCTTCGAATTCGATTCCCACCGCATCCGGCAGCGTGCCATGGCGCCCGGTCGTGCTTTCCCAGCGGTGCTCGCGCGGCACGATGGCCAGGCGCTGCGGCGCCCCACGGGCAATGGCCTCGGCACGGGTCTGCCGCAGCTGGCTGGCCATGTCCTTGCCCGCCGAACGCAGCTGCATACCACCGATGCCGCGCGAGAACATGCCGGCAGTCAGCAGGCCCACGGCGGCAATCAGGGCGATGACCAGCAGCATCTCCAGCAACGACATGCCGCGTGCATGCGCACGCCTGCCGCGGCGGTTGCCGGAAAGGATGGCCATGCCCACCACGCTCACTGCTCGTAGCGGATGTCCGCATCGAAACTGCTGCCGCCGGGCTTGCCATCCTTGCCCAGGCTGATCAGTTCGTAGTCCTGGTTGTCACCCGGAACGCGGTATTCGAGCGGGCGTCCCCAGGGGTCATCAAGGTCCGATGCCTTCGCATACGGGCCCATCCAGCCATTGACGCTGGCCGGCTGGGTGACCAGCTCGTCGAGCTTGGCCGGAAGCCGGTTGGTGTCCAGCCGGTAGTTGTCGATCTTGCTGGCCACGGTCTGCACCTGCGCCTTGGCGATGTTGGCCTTGCCGCGGTCGGCACCGCCGAGCACGCGGCTGGCCACCAGGGTCAGCACCGCGCCGATCAGCACGATGACGATGATGATCTCCAGCAGGCTCATGCCGGCCTGGCGGCGTGGCGAGGCGAGGCGGGAAATGGCACGTCGTTTCATCAGCAGCGTTCCTTTGTCTGGAAAAACAGGTAAGGGGGAAAGGTCAGCCAATGGCATTGGTGAGGTCGTACATCGGCACCAGCACCGCGATGATCACCAGTCCGACCACCGATGCCAGTACCAGGGTGATCGCCGGTACCATCGCCGACAGCAGCCGGTCGATGCTGCGCGCGGTTTCCTGTTCGAAGGTATCGGCGGTCCTGAGCAGCATGCCGTCCAGCGCGCCGGACTCTTCGCCCACCTGGATCATCTGCAGCGCCAGGCGTGGAAAGCGCTTGCCGCGCGCCAGCGCTGCCGATAGTCCGTTTCCGTTCCTGACCTCTTCGCTGGCGACATCCACGTCGGCGGCCAGGGCGCGGTTGCCCAGCACGTTGCGGGCGATGCCCAGGGCGGCCAGCAGCGGCACGCCATTGCGCAGCAGCGTGCCCAGCGTACGCGCCAGGCGCGCGGTTTCCAGCTTGCCCAGCAGCGCACCGATGCCCTTGCGCTGCAGCAGCCAGCCATCCAGCGCCAGCCGGAACGCGGGCTGCCTGGCCTTGCGTTCCAGCAGCCAGGCCAGCAGTGCCGGCACCACGATGAAGAAGATCCAGCCATCGCGCACCAGCAGGCCCAGTTGCAGCACCAGCTGGGTGAACCACGGCAGCGCCACGTCCAGGCTTTCATACATCTGCGCGAACTGCGGCACCACATAGCCCAGCAGGAACAACAGCGCGCCGCCCACCACCAGCAGCAGGATGGCCGGGTAGATCAGCGCGTTGACCACCCGTCCCTGCAGCGTGCGGCTGCGCTCGAGGTAATCGGCCAGCCGCTGCAGGGTTTCATGCAGGCTGCCGCCGGCCTCGCCGGCGCGCACCATGTTCACGTACAGCCGCGAGAACAGGCCGTGCTGGCGCTCCAGCGCGGCGGACAGCGGCGCACCGCCACGCACGGTATCGCGGATTTCATGCACCACGCGCCGCGAACGTTCGTCCTCCGGCAGGCTCAGCAGGATGGTCAGCGCACGGTCCAGCGGCTGCCCGGCGCCCAGCAGCGTGGACAGCTGCTGGGTGAACTGCAGCAGTGCGGCGCCCTGCAGCGGACGCGGACGCAGCAGGTTGCGCCAGCGTCCGCTGTCCAGCCCGCCTTCGGTGGCCAGCCGGGTTTCCATCGGCAGGTGCCCCTGCTCCTGCAGGCGCATCACCAGCTCGGCCTCGGTGGCTGCTTCCATCTGCCCGTCCACCACCTCGCCATGCGCGTCCAGTGCCTTGTAGCGGTACACCGGCATGCTCAGCTTTCCTCGGTGGTGCGCAGCACCTCTTCAAGCGTGGTCTGCCCGGCCAGCGCCTTCAGCAGGCCATCCTCGTACATGGTGCGCATGCCGCCGCTGCGCGCGATGCGCTCGATTTCTCCCATGCCGTCGCGGCGCATCACCGCGCGCCGCAGTTCGTCGTCCATCACCAGGAACTCGACGATGGTGGTGCGGCCCAGGTAGCCGGTGGGTGCCAGCGCCGAAGGCCGTGGCCGGTACAGGTAAATGGTGCCGTGCGGCTGCAGGCGACGCAGGTCGAAACGTTCGATCTCCTCCGGCGAAGCTTCATAGCGCTCGGCATGCACCGGCTCCAGCCGGCGCACCAGGCGCTGGGCAAGGATGCCGTTGATGGTGGAAGTCAGCAGATAGTCTTCCACGCCCATGTCCAGCAGCCGGGTGATGCCGCCGGCCGCGTTGTTGGTGTGCAGCGTGGACAGCACCAGGTGGCCGGTCAGCGCGGACTGGATGGCGATACGGGCCGTTTCCAGGTCGCGCATTTCGCCGATCATGATGATGTCCGGATCCTGGCGGACGATGCTGCGCAGCGCCTGCGCGAAGTCCAGGCCGATCTGCGGCTTGGCCTGGATCTGGTTGATGCCTTCGATCTGGTACTCCACCGGGTCTTCCACGGTGATGATCTTGACGTCGGCGGTGTTGAGCTGGCTCAGCGCGGTGTAGAGGGTGGTGGTCTTGCCCGAGCCGGTGGGGCCGGTCACCAGCAGGATGCCATGCGGCTGGTCCAGCACCTTGCGGAAGGCCGGCAGGAAGTCATCGGTGAAACCAAGGCGCTGGAAATCGAACACCACCGTTTCGCGGTCCAGCAGGCGCATCACCACGCTTTCGCCATGCGCGGTGGGCACAGTGCTCACGCGCAGGTCCAGTTCCTTGCCCTGTACCCGCAGCATGATGCGGCCATCCTGCGGCAGGCGGCGCTCGGCGATGTTCAGCCGCGCCATGATCTTGATGCGGCTGATGACCGCAGCGGTCAGGTTCGCCGGGGGACTTTCGCCTTCCACCAGCACGCCGTCCACGCGATAACGCACCTTCAGCCGGTTTTCGAAGGGCTCGACGTGGATGTCCGAGGCGCGCAGTTCCACCGCACGCTGGATGACCAGGTTCACCAGGCGGATCACCGGCGCTTCGGAAGCGAGGTCGCGCAGGTGTTCGATGTCGTCCACGGCCGGGCCTTCGCCGTCGGCGGTTTCGACGATCGCTCCCATCGCGCTGCGCCCCTGGCCGAACCAGCGTTCGATCAGATCGTCGACTTCGGCACGTTGGCCGACGCGTGCAAGCACCGGCACGCCCATCGCCATGGCGACGGCCTGGCAGGGATAGGGATCGTGCGCGTCCGCCAGCCACAGCTGCAGCCCGTGTTCGTCCAGCGCGAGCGGACAGGCGTGGAACTGCTTCAGGAAGCGCAACGGAAGGGGAATGGCGTCGGCCAGCGATGGCGGTGGCGCGTCCGGCATGTCCCTGCCTTCCAGCAGTGGCATGCCCATTACATCAGCGGTCACCTGCGCCTGGTCGCGCTCGGAAACCAGGCCCAGCCGGACCAGCAGCGACAGCAGGCTGCCGCCGGATTCAGCATGCAGCGTGCGCGCGCGTGCCAGGTCGCTGTCCTTCAGGCGCCCATGCGCCAGCAGCGCCTCGATCACCGGTGCGTCGGCACTGCCTGCATTGCTGGATTCCACTACCGCATTCACCCGGAAGCCTCTCCTGTACTGCTCCAGACTGTAGCAGCTGGCCCTTCTTCGCAGACAGTCATGGCCGAAAAAGCCAGGGCAGCAGAGGCGGCAGAAAGCGACATGCAGGCCGGCCCGCAGCCGGTGGCACCATCGGGCCGGTAACAAGGATTCCCGGCGAGCCGACCTTGGCCGGCTCGCCGGGACGTTGCACGATTACTGCGTGGCGAGCAGCGACACGCCGGTGAATGCGGCTTCGCCGACCACCTTGACGTAATACGTTCCAGCCACCGGCGCGGTGATGCGCACCGTTTCCGCATTGCCGGCACGCGAGGACTTGGCCTTGAACGCCGTTGCCGTCGGCTCGGTGCCTTCACCCACGTACAGCGAGACATTGCCCGTTCCGCCGTAGGTGACGAAGCTCACTGCCTTGCCGGCCACGGCCTCGAAGCTGTACAGCGTTTCGCTGCCGGCGCCACCGGCGATGCCGGCCACGGCAACCTTGTTGGTCAGCGGGATGGCGGTCGGGCCGCAGTCTTCGGTGCAGGGTTCCTTCAGGGCTTCGTCCAGCGCTGCCTTGGCATCGACGATGCCGCTGCCGATGGGCGTGCCCGCCGGAATGGTCACCGGGAACGGACGCGAGGTCTGCTTGAGCAGCGTTTCCAGCTGCGCCGGCGTCAGCGGGTCCCTGCCGGCATCGGCCAGCGCGCCCTGTACCAGGGCCGCCACGGCAGCCACGTGCGGCGACGCCATCGAAGTGCCGGCCATGCCCATGTAGGTGTAGGCGCCCGATGTCGGCGTGGTGGCGCCGTTGTAACCGGCCTGCCAGACGTAACCGCCCGGGTTGCCGTCCACGCCACCGCCGCCACCCGGACCGGACAGATCCACCACGGTGCCGAAGTTGGAATAGGAGGCGATGCCGCCGGTGATGCGTGAGGCACCCACCGACACCACGTTGCTGCAGCTGGCCGGACGGAAGTTGGCGGCGTTGGACGCCGAATTGCCCGCTGCCACTACGACGGTGGTGCCCCGCGACACGGCGCCGTTGATGGCGTCCTGGTAGGCGGCGTCGCACGAGCCGTTGCCACCCAGGCTCATGTTGATCACTTCGGCAGGATTGGCGTTGGCCGGAACACCGGCCACCGTGCCGCCGGATGCCCAGGTGATGGCATCGGCGATATCGGAGAGGTAGCCGCCGCACTTGCCGAGCACGCGTACCGGCAGCACGCGGGCCTTGTAGGCCACACCGGCCATGCCCACGCCGTTGTTGGTGGATTCGGCGATGGTGCCGGCCACATGGGTACCGTGCCAGGAACTGTCGTCGGCCAGCGAACCGGCGTAGCACTCGTTGTCGTTCTCCACCCAGTCGCCCTGGTCCAGCGCGCCCGGCACACGATCATCGGTAGCACGACGCGAGGTCTCCGCATCGCTGATGAAATCGTAGCCTTCCAGCAGGTTGCCCGAGAAATCCGGATGCTGCGGCAGGATGCCGGTATCCAGCACCGCCACCACCACGCCCTCGCCCTGTGCCACATCCCAGGCCGCTGGTGCGTTGATGCCACCGGTGGCGCTGCTCAGGTGCCACTGGTACTGCGCGAAGTACGGGTCGTTCGGCACCAGCTGCGGTGCGGCTTCACGCGCGCGCAGTTCCACGCGCTGCAGCTTGACGTCCGCTTCGGCGTACTGGACCGAGGGATCGGCCTTCAGTTCGGCCAGCAGTTTGGCAAGATCCGCGCCACCCAGGCGCGAATTGAGGCGGATCAGGTCCGCGCCCACGCCGAGCTGGCGCACCACCTGCGGCTTGAAGGCGGCAACGCGTGCGGTCGCGTTGGCATTGGCACCGGCCAGCGGCGCGCGTGCCAAGGCTGCGTTCACCACCGACAGCTTGGCCGCGCGGTCGCTCGCCGCCGCGGTACCGGCACGGTACTTGACGATGATGCGTTGGGTAGCCGGCGCGGCGGTGGTTGCCTGCACGGCAGGCGCGGCGACCTTCAGGTCGGCTGCCTGGGCGATGCCCGCACCGGCCGTCAACGACAGGATGGCAGCGGCGAGTACGTTGGTGCGGAGGTTCTGCTTGTTGATCACGTCGAAATCCTCTTCTGGGTCGATGGTGGATCCAAACCTGCGGCCTTCATTCCTTGCGATTTTCTCTGGTCGGCCTGGCCAGAATCGCCGTGACCCGCCCCCTCAGGCCTCACGTATGGGTGGCGACCGTGGTCGCCGATTGCCAATGGAGTGGCAGGTGGCGACCGTGGTCGCCACCCACGCGTTGCTTACCAGCCGAAACCGGCACCCACGCCGACCGAGCTGTCATCACCACTGAACGCGCCGCCGAAGGTCACCGTGGCGCGGCCGCTGATGGCACGCTGGTAACCCAGCGACAAAGCCGACTCGCCGCCCTGGAAACCAACACCGACACCGACGCGGTTCTGCGTGCGGATGCCGGCGGCGCTGGTGGCCATGTTGAGCATCGCCGAGCTCATCGCGCCCTGGCGGTCGATACGGCGATCCATGTGGCGCAGCCGGCCATCGACCTCGCCCTTGAACACGTCGAAGCTGTCGGACAGCGTCGAAAAACGCGTATCGGTATAGCTGTTGGCGCTGGCGACGCCGCTGTCCAGCTGGCCCTTGTTGACCGCGTCGGTCGCCTGGGTACCGGCGGCCACGTTGGTGACCTGGCGCTCGTTGCCGACACTGCCCACCGAAACGGTGTTGGCACGGTCGGCCACCGAATCCTGGCCCAGCGCCACCGAATTGTCGGCCGACGCCGTGGCGCCCAGGCCGATGGCCGTGGCACCCGCGCCGCTGGCGACCGCGCCCTGGCCCACCACGGCCGCCGGGCTGGCATCGACGGCAGGCGTGGTCGCCGGCAGGTTTCCGGCGTTCGCGGTAGCGGGTCCCGAGCCGCCGCCGGCAGCCGGGGCGGGCGTGCTGCTGATCGGCGCCCCGGATGCCAGGCTCTGGCCCAGCGACGATACCCGTGCATCCAGCGCACCCAGTGCATCGCCGACATTGTTGTAGGTGGTGCCCTGGATCACGTAGTTGGGTGCCACGAACATGCCCTGCAGGCCCACGCTGGCACCGCCACCGAGGATGCTGGCAGCATTGCTGAGCGACTGGAACAACTGATCACCGTTGACCGCCTGGCGGCTGCCGCTGGCGATGCTGCCACCGGCAAGATTGTCGATGGTGGTACCGCGTTCGCCGGACAACGTCAGCCGACCGCGATCACTGTCATCGTAAGCGAGCGTGTTGGCGCTGGTGGTCTCCATGCTGCCGATCCGGCTGTCGATGTCGCTGACCCGGGTTTCCACTGCGCCGACCCGCTGGTTGGTTACCGTCAGCTGCGAACCAGTCACCGCATCGGTGCTGTCCGCCGTCAAGCGGCCTTCGGCGACGTTGACGATGCGGCGAGTGGCCGGTGCGTTGCCACCCGCACCGCCACCCACGGACACCACGTTGGCTTCAAGCGCCTGCGAACCGGCACCCAGTGCCACGCTGCGGGCGCCGCTGGCCACTGCATCGCCACCCAGCGCCAGCGAACTGGAGCCGGAGGCCAGCGCCGAATTGCCGATGGCGGTGGCGTTGAAGGCGGTGGCCTGGGCAAGGCCACCGACAGCGGTGCTGAAATCGCCACTGGCATCGGCACGGAAGCCCACGGCCGCCGCGATGCTGCCATTGGCCGCGCTTTCTGCGCCGACCGCGGTGGCGGCGTCGCCGGCCGCATTGCTGAAGTAGCCCACGGCGACCGCTTCGGTGCCACTGGCATCGGCCAGTGCGCCGGTAGCAGTACTGCCGTCGCCGCTGGCCGCGCTCGCGGCACCGTAGGCGGCACTCTGTTCCCCGGCGGCGACACTTTCCGCACCGGTGGCGGTTGCGTATTCGCCATTGGCCTGGGCGTTGGCACCGCTGGCGGTGGCATTGGCGGCGACCGCCTGTGCGTTGAAGCCGCTGGCAGTGGCGTTTTCCGCGACAGCCAGTGCGTTGAAGCCGATCGCTGCGGCGTTGGTGCCCATCGCCATGGCACCGCTGCCCAGGGCGATGGCGCCATCGCCGATGGCATTGCTGGCCTCGCCCGCCGCCAGCGCGTTGTCACCTTCCACATAAGCGCCGGCATCGCTGTCATCACTGCCGCTGGCCTGGAAGTACCTGCTGGTGGCTTCGCCTGCCGCGGCCACCGCGTTGAGCTGGTCCAGGTTCACCGCATCGGTGCTTTCGGTACCGGCCGCCACGTGGGTGATCTGGCGTTCGGCACCGGCGCTGCCCACCGACACGCTGTCATCGCGGTCGGCAAGGGAATCGGCACCCAGCGCCACGCTGTTGAAACCTTCGGCAACGGCCGCGTTGCCCAGCGCCGTGCTGTTCACGCCCGCCGACCAGGCACCGCCGCCCACGGCGGTGGAGTAATCGCCGGATGCTTCGGTGGCGAACAGACCACCCAGCGTGCCGCCGACCGCCACGCTGTTCAGACCGGTAGCCAGGCTGCCTTGGCCGGCAGCGGTGCTGTAGGCCCCGCTGGCCACCGAATCGCCACCCAGCGCCAGTGAATTGGAGCCGGAAGCCGTGGCAAAGCTGCCCAGCGCGGTGGCGTTGAAAGCCGAGGCATCGGCATAACCACCGATGGCCGTGCTGTACCCGCCGGTGGCTTCGGCCGCGAAGCCGAAGCTGGCCGCCGTGGTTCCGGTGGCCACGCTTTCAGCGCCGACAGCGGTCGCACCATTGCCATCTGCAGTGCTGAAGTAACCGACGGCAACCGCTTCGGTACCACTGGCTTCGGACAACACGCCAGCTGCAGTGCTGCCTGCGCCGCTGGCCACGCTCGCGGCACCGTAAGCGGCACTCTGCTCGCCGGAGGCCTCGCTCTCCGCACCGGTGGCGGTGGCGTATTCGCCACTGGCCAGTGCATTGGCGCCGCTGGCGGTGGCATTGGCGGCAACCGCCTGCGCGTTGAAGCCGCTGGCAGTGGCATTTTCCGCAGCGGCGAGCGCGTTGAAACCGACCGCCGCCGCGTTGACACCCAGCGCGGTGGCACCGCTACCCAGGGCGATGGCACCATCGCCGATGGCATTGCTGGCCTCGCCGGCCGCCAGCGCGTTGTCGCCTTCCACATAAGCACCGGCGTCGCTGTCTTCACTGCCGCTGGCCTGGAAGTACCTGCTGGTGTTCTCGCCGGCCGCTGCCACCGCATTTAGCTGGTCCAGGTTCACCGCATCGGTGCCTTCGGTACCGGCCGCCACATTGGTGATCTGGCGTTCGCCGCCGGCGCTGCCCACCGACACCGTGTCGGCGCGATCGGCCACCGAACTGGCGCCCAAGGCCACCGAGTTGCTGGCTTCGGCGCTGGAGAGGTAACCCACCGCCGTGCTGTCCTCGCTGGTGGCGAAGGCCAGGGTACCGACGGCGGTGGAATTGTCGCCGCTGGCATAGGCACCGGCACCCACGGCAGTCGCTGCTTCACCGCTGGCTTCGGTGGACAGGAAGAAACCCAGGC
>JAFAFF010000193.1 GCA_023423605.1 Pseudomonadota bacterium | reverse complement strand
TCATCGTCGGCACACTCGTGAAGGAAGTGTGCAGAGCGTAACCTGCCGCTGGCGTTTTTGTTGCATCAGGCATCGAAGACCTTGCCCGGGTTCAGCCGCCCTTGCGGATCGAACGCCCGCTTGACCGCCTTCATGAGGTCGATCTCCGCCCTGCTCCGCGTGCTGTCCAGGTAGCCCTTCTTGACCAGGCCGATGCCATGCTCGGCCGAGATGCTGCCATCGAAACGTGCCAGCACCTGCGCCAGCAGCCGCGTCACCTGCTCGCAATGGGCCACGAACTCGGCGGCGGGCATGTCCTCCGGCTTCAGCACGTTGATGTGCAGGTTGCCATCGCCGATATGCCCGAACCAGACCACGTCGAACTGCGGGTAAGCCTGTCCGATCAACGCCTGGGTCTCGGCCAGGAACGCCGGCATCGCGGAGATACGCACCGATACATCGTTCTTGTAGGGCGTGTAGCGGGCCAGTGCCTCGGTGATGCCCTCGCGCAACCGCCACAACTGTGCCGCCTGCGCGTCGCTGGCGCTGATCACTCCGTCGCTGACCCAGCCATTGCCCATGCAATCTTCGAAGGCCGCCATCGCCGCCGCTTCCTGCGCTTCATCGCCAGCGGCGAATTCGGTGACCACGTAATACGGGTAGGTCTCCTCGAACGGTGCCTGCGCGCCATGCGCCAGCACGTGCCGCAGCGCGCGGTCGGTGAAGAATTCGAACGCCTGCAGCTGCAGGCGCGCACGGAACGCGGTGAATACCTGCATCAGGCTGTCGAAACCGGGTACCGCCAGCAGCATGACATTGCTGGCCGGCGGTGGATCGGTGAGCTTCAGCGTGGCTTCCACGATCACCCCCAGCGTGCCCTCCGATCCCACCAGCAACTGGCGGAAGTCGTAGCCGCTGGAGTTCTTGATCAGGCCCTTGTTGAGCTCCAGCAGTTCACCGTCGGCCGCGACCACTTTCAGGCCAGCGATCCATTCGCGCGTATTGCCGTAACGGATCACCCGGATGCCACCGGCGTTGGTGGCGATGTTGCCGCCGATCGAACACGAGCCGCGCGCGGCGAAATCCACCGGATAGATGAGTCCGTGCTCCAGCGCGGCGTTGTGCACCGCCTCCAGCGGCATGCCCGCCTGCACGGTGAGCGTGCGGTCCACCGCATCGTAGCCCAGCGGTCTGTTCATGCGTTCCAGGCTCAACACCAGCTCGCCGTTGGCGGCCACCGCACCGCCGGAAAGACCCGTGCGGCCACCGGAAGGCACTACCGCCACGCCTTCGGAAGCGCTCCAGCGCATCACCGCCTGCACCTCCTCCACCGTGGCCGGCAGCGCGATCACCAGCGGTGCCGGCGTCCAGCGCCGGGTCCAGTCGCGGCCGTAATGTTCCAGGTCGGCCGGGTCGGTTTTCAGCTTCAGGCCGGGAATGGCCTGCTGCAGCGAGGCAAGGCGGGAATCGGTCATGGAGGGTCCAGCGTACGCGCGCGGGGAACGGGAAGCGTGCCAGCGCCCTCGTCCATCGTCCAGCCCTGGTCATCGCCGCGATACGTACCGATGCAACCATTTCCGCACTGCACCATGGCCTCGTCCATCTGGCATAGTGGACAACCCTCGTCCCACTGGCCGTGCCTTCCCATGTCGCCGAAGAAGACCTCCTACCCCAAGCAGGATATCCGCGTACTGTTGCTGGAGGGGGTCAGCCAGACCGCCGTGGACGTGTTCGTCGAGGCCGGCTACAGCCAGATCGAACGATATTCGAAGGCCTTGCCCGAAGACGAACTGAAGGCCCGCATCGCCGAGGCGCACATCGTCGGCATCCGTTCGCGCAGCCAGCTCAGTGCCGACGTGCTCGCCGAAGCCAAGCGCCTGATCGCAGTCGGTTGTTTCTGCATCGGCACCAACCAGGTCGACCTGGACGCGGCCGAGCTGGCCGGCATTCCGGTCTTCAATGCCCCCTACTCCAACACCCGCAGCGTGGCCGAGCTGGTCATCGCCGAAGCCATCATGCTCACCCGCGGCATTCCGCAGAAGAACGCGGAGTGCCATCGCGGCGGCTGGTCGAAATCGGCCGCCGGCAGCCATGAAGTGCGTGGCAAGACGCTGGGCATCATCGGTTATGGGCACATCGGTACCCAGGTGGGCGTGCTGGCCGAGTCGCTCGGCCTGCAGGTCATTTTCCATGACGTGGAAACCAAGCTGGCGCTCGGCAACGCACGGGCCGCGACCAGCCTGGACGACCTGCTGCAGCGCGCGGACATCGTCACCCTGCACGTGCCCGAAACGGCCGCCACGCAGTGGATGATCGGCGCCACCGAACTGGCGAAGATGCGCCCCGGCGCACACCTGATCAATGCAGCGCGCGGCACCGTGGTGGACATCGATGCCCTGGACCAGGCGCTGGCGTCGGGACATCTTGGTGGCGCGGCGCTGGACGTCTTCCCGGTGGAACCCAAGGGCAACGGCGACATCTTCGAATCGCCGCTTACCCGCCACGACAACGTCATCCTGACGCCGCACGTCGGCGGCAGCACGCTGGAAGCGCAGGACAACATCGGCGTGGAAGTGGCGGCCAAGCTGGTGCGCTACAGCGACAATGGCAGCACGCTGTCGGCGGTCAACTTCCCGGAGGTCACCCTGCCCGGGCACGACGGCAGCCTGCGCCTGCTGCACATCCACCGCAACG